>CAMDKB010000032.1 GCA_945901195.1 Rhizobium sp. Q54 | reverse complement strand
GACGGCGGCAGAAGAAAACCCGTCCCGCGATCAATCGTGCGAAAATTGCTCATCAAAGGGCCGCTCGTCAGAGGGAAAGAATCAACAGTATGATTCTACGCTTGCCCTTGCCCCGCCGCCAGGACAAGTTAAGTCCGACAGGCTGCTAGCGTTGCGAATTTTTTTGCCCTGGTGCGAACCTGGGCCAATTGCGCCGGCGTTTCGGTGACGGTGCCACACAAGCAGGCGGCATTCGCGGCCATGGATGGGCTGTCGGAACGCGCGCAGGCGATGGGCGCCGTGAACACAGTGCGGCGCGATGCCGATGGCTCCCTGCATGGCGACAACACCGACGGATTGGCCTGTATCGCAGCGCTCGCTCAAAAAGGCTTTTCGGTTGCAGGCAAGTGCTGCCTTGTGATTGGCGCAGGAGGCGCGGGTTGCGCCATCGCCCACGCGCTTGCAGATGCCGGCGCGGCGTCAATCGCCATCCATGATATTGACGCGCATCGCACGAGTGCACTGGCGCAAGCCATCAGGCAGCGACATGGCGCGCTCGCCATCACCGAAACAATCGGCAATCTCAACGCATTCGATCTTGCTGTGAATGGTTCGACCCTTGGCATGAAGGCAGGCGATTCCCTGCCATTCGATCCTGCTGGTTTGTCGGAGCACGCAATGGTCGCAGACGTGGTGACCAAGGTTGATGTAACACCCGTGTTGGCGATGGCAAAAGCGCGCGGCCTTGCCATCCAGACAGGCGTGGAAATGGCCGAAGCACAGCTTGAATTGCAGACCGGTTGGTTTCAGGTGAGCCGATATGCGAGACGCCGGAAATGATCAGGTTCCAGCTTTCATTCGAACGGATGAAATAGCGGCTCCGCAAGATTTGCGCGGAGCCGAAGGTCAGCGATCAGACGCCTTCGATCACGCGCAGATCGCGGGTAACGCCGCCAGCGAGCGCCTTGAGGGCCGCTTGATAGCCTGCACCGTCATGGGTGGCGATGGCTTGCTCGACGCTGGCAAATTCGACGATCACTGTACGCTGGGCGATTCCAGCTTCATATGCCTTGACGGCAGTGCCGCGGGCCAAAAACTTGCCGCCGCCCTCTTCGATCGCCGGACCTGCGAGCTTGGCGTAAGCTGCAAGTTTGTCCGCATCGTGAACTGCATGATAGGCGCTGACCCAATATCCTTTTGCCATGGTATCCTCCTGTTTTGGCTAAGTTCGACAATAGCCGAAGAGCCGCCCAAGGCAAGATGGAGTTACGACCCGTCTTTCGTTGCCTTCGGCTCTTTGCGCATGTCCTTCACCCGCGTGGACATGCGTATGCCGCGCTGATCGTGCGCCAGCCCGGAAGCCGGTTGCAACATCTTGCGATATTCATCGCGCTTCTCATGGATGGAGGCGATCACATGGCCCATGGGAATGCCGATATCCACGAGCACGGCTTCGGAAAGCTGCAGACTGGCTTCGATGGTTTCGGGAATGGCGTCGGTGGCGCCCAGTCCATAAAGAACCGTGGCATGATGCGCATCGCGCGCGCGCGCGACAATGGTGATATCAGGCCGTTCACGTCGCACAAGCGCGACGATGATTTCGATGGCCCGTGGCGCGTTCATGGTCAGCACAACGGCGCGTGCATTGACCAGTCCGCACTTGCGCAGGAATTCCAGCCGCGTCGCGTCGCCATAATAGATCGTGTTGCCGGCAGACCGTTCCCGGAGCACGACACGCGGACTGGAATCTATGCCGATATGTTTGATCTTGTGGCGCGTGAGCATGTCGCTCACAAGTGCGCCGACACGGCCATAGCCGATGACAATGAGATGGCCGCTTTCCTCGATTTCGGGCGCGAGGTGACCGTAGTCAGGTTGCTTTTCAGGCTGCGCCCGCCAAAGAACGCCGCTGAACCAGGCCAGTGCGGGGATACACACCATGCTCAACGTGACCGCGATCAGAATTCGATTGCCCAGCGCCGGCTCGAGCACATGGCTGGCAATGGCAGCGCCGATCATCACGAAGGCAAACTCGCCTCCAGGACCAAGCGGCAGTGCGATTTCCTGCGACACGGGGGCAGAAAATCGTAATGTCCTTGCTATTGCCAGGAGCAAAAGAACCTTCACTGCAATCAGAATCACGGCAAAGCCGAGTGTCTGGGCGGGGTGGGCGATCACCTGTTGAACATCAAGGCTCGCCCCTATGGAGACGAAGAAAAGCCCGAGCAACAGCCCTTTGAAGGGTTCGATTGTTGTTTCGATCTCGCGCCGGTATTCGGTTTCCGCCAGCAGCAGACCGGCGACGAATGCGCCAAGCGCCATCGATAATCCTGCGGCGGCAAACGCAATGCCTGTCCCGAGCACGACCAGCAGACAAGCCGCCATGAAGAATTCGGTCGAGCGGGTCAGGGCTACCTGATGGAACAGCGGGCGAAGCACAAGCCGCCCCAGCCCGATAATGACGCCCAGAACGCCGAGCGCCGGCAGAAGTGCATACAGCAGTCCTGCTCCAAACCCGCTGGCGGCCTCGGCGCCGCTGCGCATATCAGATATCGACACCATGAACAGGAGGGGCGCCACCATCAGATCCTGAAACAGCAATATAGCGAATATGGCTCGCCCGGCAGTGGTGTTCAGCCGCTTGCGATCCGAAAGGACCGGAATGACAACGGCTGTTGAAGACAAGGCGAGTGCGCCCCCGATGATCGCAGCCGCAGGGGCGTCGACGCCAAGAAGCATCGCACCTGCCGCAATCACCAGGGCGGATATGCCCACCTGCAGCGCGCCAAGGCCGAATACCAGCCGCCGCATCGTTTTAAGTCGCTCGAACGAGAGTTCCAGTCCAATCGTGAAAAGCAGAAAGACGACGCCAAGTTCGGCAAAATTCTGCATGCGCTCGGAATTGGAAAGACTGAACGCCGACGCCCACGCATGCTGATCAGCCAGTCGGCCCAGCCCATGTGGTCCAAGCGCCATTCCAAGCGCGAGAAAGCCGATAACCGGGCTGACCCTCAACCGCCGGAACAGGGGCACGACAACCCCGGCCGCGCCAAGAAAGATGAGAGCTTCTTTATACTCGTCGAGAGAGAGGGGGCCTGCCAAATGGGTCTCCGGATTGCGTGGGCGCTAATTGAACCATCCGCGCAAACTAAATCAATCCGAAAACGATACGAGATGTACCAGCAGTAAAGCTTGCCATCTTGAACAAAATTGCCGTCACCAGAGCTTGCCCGCCAAGGTGAGCGCCTGTTCCTGGACGGCTGAGAAGCCGTTGCGAAGGCCGGATACGCCGTTGTTCACGGTCTTTTTCGCGCCACCCGCGATGGATTGTACGCCTCCCGCAATCAGCGTCGGGCTTGGAAAGAAGCGCGACATCGCCGCCAGGGAGGCTTGGTCTTTCGGCGTCGCCTCGATCGCCTTACGGGAGGACGCTACCGGCCATTCGGCCTGTGCAAAGCCGACACTCCCCGAACCAATGGGAATACGAGGGCTGGCAGGGCGGGAAACCGCCTTGGTGCGACGGCTTTGCGGAGGCAAGGGCGTCGACAGGGGTGTAAGGGCAGTGGGGATTGAGGTTATGGGTTCGGGCCGGAAGGGCGAGACCTTGGAGAGCGCGAAAGCGACCATGGCCTTGGCCACACGCTCTTCATCGCCCTCGGGTGTGGCCGCTTGATCGCTGGGCTGCCGCGCCTGAATCCCGGCATGCCGGTTATGAGTTGCGGACGCGCTTGAGGCTGCAGGCGGGAAGGCTTTCAATCCAGACAATTCTGAACCAGATGGCTTGGCTGAAAAAGAAGGTTTGGCCTGAATAACGAACAACAAAGCGCCCAACGCGCCAATTGCGGTCAATGACGCGGCAAGATCGCGCACGAACAACCCGCGGGATGAGCGTGCCGGGTGTTCAGAATGCGTTGCAGAACCGAAAAACATCTGAGGCCTCAGCCTGTTGTAGTAGAACTTATCCCCACACTACGCCCGCGTCTGGCGAGAATGTGGCGGCGCAGGACAAATTCTGAGGCCGGACGGCAATTTTCGTGTGCGGTGCGATTTTGGTTTGAGATTTCCAGAGTTTATGCAGCCAGTTTTTTTGCAACCATGTCCCGGAGGCTGCGCAGATCTTTCGTGAAGAGGCGAATTCCCTCTGCGAGTTTCTCGGTCGCCATGGCGTCTTCATTGAACAGAAACCGGAAAGTCTTCTCGTCCGGATTGAGGCGCGCGGGGACCTCAATATTGCGCACCGGCATCAGCAGCCTGCGCGCCAGATAGCCATCAGTCTCGGCTAATTGCTGCAGCAACGCTGGGGCGATTGTCAGACGGTCGCAACCAGCCAGCGCTTCGATCTCGCCGGTGTTGCGAAAACTTGCGCCCATCACGACAGTGCCTATGTCGTGCGCCTTGTAATAATTGTAGATTGCTCGCACCGACAGCACGCCCGGATCGGTCTCCGCTGTATACTTTTCGCCGGTGGCTTTCGCATACCAGTCGAGGATGCGGCCAACAAACGGCGAAATGAGAAAGGCGCCAGCCTCCGCGCAGGCTTGCGCCTGGACGAGCGAGAACAGCAGCGTCATGTTGCAGTCAATGCCCTCGGCCTGCAGAACGCGCGCAGCCTGCACTCCTTCCCAGGTTGTTGCCAGCTTGATGAGAATGCGCTCGCGTCCGACACCTCGCGCCTTGTAGTCGGCGATGAGTTCGCGCGCCTTGTCGATCATCGCCTGTGTATCGAAGGAAAGATCGGCATCCACTTCGGTTGAGACCCGTCCGGGCACGATCTTGGATAATTCCGCGCCGAAATTCACCGCCAGCCGGTCAGTAACCTGCCCGGCCTGTTTCCCGCCCTTGCGGCCCCAGGTGATGGCTTCATCCACAAGATGGACATAGGCGTCCATCTGCGCCGCCTTCAGAATCAGCGTGGGATTGGTTGTGCAATCTGTCGGCTGGAAAGCACGGATCGATTCCATGTCGCCGGTATCGGCGACGATGGTAGTCATGGATTTGAGCTGCTCGAGTTTGCTGGGCATGGTGAGCCTTCTTGCTGCGCCGAAACGATCTTGCTTACTTCGCCGCTTCCAGCTTGTCTTGGGTCTTCGTATCGAAGTCGCTGGCTTCGTGGCGTTCGCGCAATTGCATGTTGAGATCGCCATTGGCCTTGTTGACCATGCGTCCCCGTGTGACGGCAGGCCGGGCATCGATGGCCTGCGCCCACCGTTGCAGGTGCTTGTAGGATTGCACGTCGAGGAATTCGCCAGCCCCATATTGACGTCCCAGCGCGAGCTGACCGTACCAGGCCCAGATCGCCATATCGGCGATGGTGTAATCCCCGCCCGTCATGAACGTGTTGTGCGCCAGATGGCGGTCCAGAACATCAAGCTGGCGCTTGGTCTCCATCGTAAAGCGGTCGATGCAATATTCAATCTTCACCGGCGCGTAGGCATAGAAATGGCCAAAGCCGCCGCCCAGATAGGGCGCGCTGCCCATCTGCCAGAACAGCCAGTTCATGCACTCCGTGCGCTGGGCGAGATCCTTGGGCAGGAAGGCGTCGAATTTTTCAGCAAGATACAACAGGATGGAGCCGGACTCGAATACGCGAACCGGCTTGGGGCCGCTGCGGTCCATCATCGCGGGAATTTTTGAATTGGGATTGATGTCGACAAAACCGCTGCCAAACTGGTCGCCATCGCCGATCTTGATCAGCCACGCGTCATATTCGGCGCCTTTGTGGCCAAGCGAGAGCAATTCCTCCAGCATGACAGTCACTTTCACGCCATTGGGCGTGGCAAGCGAATACAATTGCAGCGGATGCTTGCCGACGGGAAGTTCCTTGTCGTGTGTGGACCCGGCAATCGGCCTGTTGGTGCTTGCAAACTGTCCGCCATTGGGCTTGTTCCAGGTCCAGACCTTGGGCGGCGTGTAAGCTGTGTCATTCATGGCGGTGCGTCCTGTTATCGCGGGTGAGATTGTCTCTTGTTACATGATCTGCCGGGCCAGTGCACAAGTCCACTCGTCCGGCAGTAAAGAATTTTTGACCGGCGATGAAGCTCAGCCGCGCAATGATTTCTCTCTGATGGCCTTCAGAGTTGTCACAGGGCTTATGGCGTCGCTATCGATTTTCACATGGATCAGCGCAGGTAAGCCTGACGCGACGGCGCGCTCGAACGCCGGAGCAAACTCGTCGGTTTTCTCCACCGTTTCGCCGTGCCCGCCATAGCCGCGCGCCAGCGCCGCAAAATCGGGCGAGCGCATCTGCGTGCCGCTGATCCGGCCGGGGTATTCGCGCTCCTGATGCATGCGGATCGTACCGTAAATGGCGTTATCGATGACGATCGCGATAATGGGGCAATCGTATTGAACAGCGGTCGAAAATTCCTGCCCGTTCATCAGGAAGCATCCATCACCATTGAAGCTGACGACCATGCGTCCGGGCATCACGCGCTTGGCCCCTACGGCGGCAGGCAGTCCATAACCCATGGATCCGGACACAGGCGCCAGCAAATTTCCATGATGACGCATGCGCAAATAACGCCCGTTCCAGACGGTGTAATTGCCTGCGCCGTTGGTGACGATGGAATCCTCGGGCAAACGCTGGCGCAACCACAGCATGATCTGGCTGAGCTGAACGTCGCCCGGCATGGCCGGCGCAAAATCGCTGAAGGCGATATAATCTGCATGCGCCTGCGCAGTGTCTGGCGCCCACGCGGGTGCGACTTTTGGGGAGAGGGATTCCAGCGCTGCGCTGAAGGCTTTCGGCGTTGCATGAATACCCAGATGCGGACGATATATTCGCCCGAGTTCTTCAGAATCAGCGTGCACGTGCACAAACGTTTCGCGCGGATTGGGAATATCAATCAGCGTATAGGATTGTGATGGCACTTCCGGCAACCGCCCACCAATGAGCATGACCAGATCAGATGATTTGATGCGCTCCAGCAATTTCGGGTTTGTCGCCAGCGCCAGTTCGCCCGCATAACATTCATGGGTTGCGTCAAACAACGGCGTGCGCCGGAAGGAACAGGCGACGGGTAACGCATAGCGTTTCGCAAATGCTGCAAACTGCGCACACGATGTTTCATCCCAGCCGCCGCCGCCGACAATCGCGATGGGCCGTTTTGTACCGTTGAGCAGGCCTGCCAGTTTCTGCATCTCCGTTTGGCCTGGAAACGTCTGGATAGGCGCTGCACGCAAGGCGTCTGCAACGCTGGCTTTCTCGGTCAGCATATCCTCAGGCAGCGAGATCACGACCGGGCCGGGCCTGCCCTGCATGGCCACATGAAAAGCACGTGACACAATTTCGGGAATGCGCGCGGGATCGTTGATTTCAACAACCCATTTGGCGAAAGGCGCAAACACCTTTTCGTAGTCCATTTCCTGAAACGCACCACGTCCACGCATGCCGCGCTCGATCTGGCCGATGAACATGATAAGCGGCACGCTGTCGTGCTCGGCGATATGAATCGCATGGGCCGCATTCATCGCGCCGGGACCGCGCGTAACGAAGAAAACGCCGGGTCTTCCGGTCAGCCGCGCCGAGGCGTCCGCCATAATGCCCGCGCCAGTTTCCTGCCGGGCCACGGTGAGTTCGATCTTCGCATCATGAAAAGCATCGAGCACGGCGAGATAAGATTCACCGGGCACGCAGAAGACATGCTGCACGCCCTGCACTGTGAGCTGGTCGACCAGGATTTGCGCGCCGGTTCGCGCATTCGAGCTATCATTCACGACTTGCCTCCCCAGTTCTTGTCGCTCAGTACTTCATCCGTATGTTCGCCCAGCGCAGGTGCCGGCCGGGCGGACGCGGCCCTGACCCCGTCGATCACGAGTGGCGAGCGCACGCCCGGCGACGATCCTTTTTTGGCTTTTGGATTTGCCACATCAATGCGCATGCCCCGCGCAATGACCTGCGGATCATTGAAGACATCGACGACCGTGTTGATCGGCCCGGCCGGCACGCTGGCTGCATCCAGCCGTGGCAACAGATCGGCCCGGGCATAGCGCCGTGTAATCGGGTGAAAGACTTCGTTGAACTGCGCGCGATTGGCGCTGCGGTCCTTCATGGTCTTGAAGTGGGGATCGTCGATATAGGCCGGCACACCCAGGACTTCGCAGAGCTTCTTGTACTGGCCGTCATTGCCCGTGGCGATGATGATATCGCCGTCGGCCACCGGATACACATCATAGGGCACGATGTTGGGATGGCCGTTGCCCATGCGCTTGGGTTCATTGCCGCCAACGAAATAATTCAGCGCCTGATAGCCGAGCACACCGACCATGGTGTCAAGCAGCGCGCAATCAATATAGGCGCCCTCGCCGGTCTCGTTCCGCCGCAGCAGCGCGGCCTGCACAGCATTGCCGGCATAAAGTCCGGTGAATATATCGGCAATGGCGATACCGCTTTTGGAGGGCGGTCCATCGGGTGTGCCGGTCAGATGCATGGCGCCGCCCATGCCCTGGATGAGAAAGTCATAACCTGCGCGCGGCGCATACGGCCCGGTCTGCCCAAAGCCTGTGATGGAACAATAAATGACACGGGGATTTATCTTTTTCAGCGACTCGTAATCGAGCCTGTATTTTTTCAGACCATCGAGTTTGAAATTCTCGATGATGACATCGGCCTGCAGCGCAAGTTTGCGCACCAGCGCCTGGCCTTCGTCTGTTTCAAAATCGGCTTCCACCGAACGCTTGCCGCGATTGCAGCCATAGAAATAGGCTGCTCCCAAGGGCTTTCCATCCACACCCTCCACCCAGGGTGGCCCCCAGTGGCGCGTGTCGTCGCCCGCGCCCTTGCGTTCGACCTTGACGACATCAGCGCCAAGATCAGCCAGCAATTGCCCGCACCACGGACCGGCCAGAATGCGGGCGAGTTCGAGAACGCGGATGTTGTGAAGCGGTCCAGTCATATGTTTGGTGTCCGGAAGTGGTTCAGCAGCAGCGGCGCAAGCGCCATAATAGCAAGCCCCCAGGGAAATAATTCGCCTTTCAGGACATTGAAGGATTCCAGATAGAGCGCAAGCGGCACCTGCATCACATAAAGCGCAAACACAGACTCGAACACCAGCATCACCATGACGCCGCCGATGCCGGTGATCAGCAAGGCGGGCCTGTCAGGCGATTTCAACTGCCGCAGCGCATAAGAGGCGACGAAGAACAGCGCGCCAACCAGCGGAATGAATTCGGCCCATTTGCCAGCGCTTTTTCCCAACAACGGAATGAACGAAATTTCCCGTATCGCACCGAAGACAAAGCCCGTTGCAAAGGCAAGCGTGCCGTAGACGAGCATGGCCCGCAGCTTTTGCAGGAACGGGTCCAGTTCCGGTGCGGCCTCATCCCCGCTCATCTCAGAAAAACGCCTGTATCCCCGTCTGCGCCCGGCCCAGGATCAGCGCATGCACATCGTGCGTGCCCTCATAGGTGTTCACTGATTCCAGATTCTGCATGTGGCGCATCACGTGGAAGTCGCCGTGCACGCCATTGCCGCCATGCATGTCGCGTGCGACGCGGGCGATGTCGAGCGCCTTGCCAGCATTGTTGCGCTTCATGATCGAGATCATCTCCGGCGCGACGCGTCCCTCGTCGAACAGCCTGCCGATCCGCAACGCGCCTTGCAAGCCCAGGGTGATTTCGGTCTGCATATCCGCAAGTTTTTTCTGGATAAGCTGGTTGGCAGCGAGCGGCCGGCCGAATTGCTTGCGGTCCAGCGTGTATTGCCGGGCCCGGAACCAGCAATCCTCCGCTGCGCCCATCGCGCCCCAGGCTATGCCAAAGCGCGCACGGTTGAGGCATTCGAACGGCCCCTTGAGGCCGCTCACATGGGGCAGGATCTGGTCTTCGGAGACTTCAACGCCATCCATCACCAGTTCGCCGGTCACCGATACGCGCAGCGACAGCTTGCCCTCCACCTTGGGTGCGGACAAGCCTGCCATGCCCTTTTCGAGAATAAAGCCCTTGATTGCGCCCTTGTGTGCGTCCGATTTCGCCCAGACAACAAACACATCGGCGATGGGCGCGTTGGATATCCACATTTTCCGGCCCGTGATGGCATAGCCGCCCTGAACCTTTTCAGCCTTGGTGGTCATCGAGCCGGGATCGGAGCCTGAATCGGGCTCCGTGAGGCCAAAACAGCCAACCCATTCGCCAGACGCGAGCTTGGGCAGATATTTGCGCTTCTGTTCTTCACTGCCAAATGCGTTGATGGGATGCATGACCAGCGAGGATTGCACCGAAAGCATGGAACGGTAGCCTGAATCCACACGCTCGATTTCCCGTGCCACCAGCCCATAGGACACATAGCCCGCGCCCGAGCCGCCATATTGCTCGGGCATGGTCACAGCCAGCAGGCCAAGCTTGCCCATGGCGGGGATGACATCGCGGTCGACGGTCTCGTTGGCATAAGCCTTGACCACCTTGGGCAGCAGTTCGCTCTGGGCGAAGTCCCGCGCCGTGTCGCGGATCATCCGCTCCTCTTCATTCAATTGGCTCTCGAACAGGAAGGGATCGTCCCAGACAAATTCGTTCTTGGTGGCGGCATCGGCCATGGGGGGCTCCGGCTAGGCGTGTTTGGCTACGTGGGGACGTTTGCGGCAGCCGGGAAGGAATGGCAAGAGCAGTCGAGAAAATTCACGGTCTCCGGACCATGCATCGCGGCGAGGCCATCACGTTGAATATTGATTGACACTTCTTCGCGTATCTTTTGATACTGCGGCTCACAGTATAATTGTGAGGTTCTGGCGAAGCAACTTCTTTCAAGTAGACAAATCGAAGCGAGTTCCAAGAATCGATAAGGTCATTTCGGATTTCTTCTTGGAGTGACGTATTGCAGTTGGAGTATCCCAATTGGTCTAAAGACCGTCGCATATCATGTAATTGCTCGAAACGATAATAACCGATATTTGTGCTTGATTCACCTACATTTCAATACACAGAGCGAACAGTGTCGATCGCTTTCGAAAGACTACGGTGTGCAGCGCTGTAAGCAATTTGATCAGGTTTTAGGTTATGCGTGTAATCGATCAATGCAGCTTTTGCTTCGACAAGCTCATGCCATAAGTGTCGTAATGACGCTAAGAAAGTCTGTCTTCTTTGAAAACTATACGCAAGGTAGGCCGCTGCAATAGCTATGATAAAATTAGAAAAATCTTTCACGGTTTCGTAGATTTTTCTTTGCTGAAGGAAATGGTCTGTTGCGATTGCTGCGACCAGTAGCAAAATTAAAGAGGTAATTACGAGAGAAAGACGAATTTGCAACATTCGCTTAGTCATCGGGACGACTCCTTATTTTAATTTCCTCAAGGCGGATTAATCAGCCCCCTCAATTCTTCCACCACATCGCCTGGTAATGCCGCGACGTCTGCGACGATCTTTTCGATCTCCACGCCGCGCACCGGGTCAATGTCGATACCGAACTTGCGTGCATCGGCGATGAGTTTCTCGTCCTTCATTGCCATATCGAAGGCTTCCTGCAATGCGCGCAATCTCTCGGACGGGGTGCCCGCCGGAACCATGAAGGGATAGGTCGTCGAATATTTCTGCGCATAGACGCGCAGCATCTGTTTGGCGCGCTCGTCCTTCAACACTTCTACGGCCGTCGGCACATCAGGAATAAGCCGGTTGCGTGTTGCGCCGAACTGCATGAGCACACGGGCTTTCTTGTCGCGAATCCAGTCCTGCTTGGCGAGCAGGCTGGCCAAAATCATGCCCGTGCCCTGTACTTCGCCCTGTTCCATCGCGTGAAAAATATCGTTCACGCCTTTATAACCCTGCACGAGTTTCAGTTTGGTGCCGAGCGCCTGATTGGTGAAGACCGGGATGACAAAATTGTCGCCCGAGCGCGATGTGGTGGCGAACGTGGCTTCCTGTTGTTGCAAATCGGCAAATGTCTGGAAGGGGGTCTGATGCCAGACCACATAAATCAGCGGCTGCTGCGCGGGTGAACCGAGCCAGCCGAATTTGGAGGCGTCGAATTGCACGTTCTTGCCATCGCGCGACAGCGCATTCAGTCGCGGTTCGTGAATGACGCCGCCAAGCGACAGGCCTATCGCGGAGCCGTCTTTGGCCGCGCGATTGGCGAGATAGTTCAGCATCACGATTGAGCCCGCGCCGGGCATGTTCTCGACAACGAAATTGGGATTGCCGGGAATATAACGGCCGTAATGGCTGGCCAGAACCCGCGCCATGAAATCATAGGCCGCGCCTGCGGCCGCGCCAACAATCAGCCGGATCGTCTTGCCGCGATAGAATTCGGCAGTCTGGTCCTGCGCGCGGGCGGCGCTGCAGTGCAAGACGGCTGCGCATAAAAGCGCAGCCGCTGTAAGATTGACGCCGCGATGCTGAATTGTTTTCCGCATCGCTCGCATCCTTATTTCGCCGGTGCGTGTTTGCCCCCGGTCTGCACCGAGGCCTTGGAACGGTCGCCGCCCGCAAGCCGGGTCACGCTCGGCCATGTGCGCTTGAGATCGTCCTTCACGGTGACGGCCAACCTACCGCAATGGTCGCATTCCAGCTCCACCTTGTCGCCATCCATCAGCGAGGAGAGCCCGCCGTGGTTGGTGCCGGTGGCCAGAATATCGCCGGGGTTCAGCGTGTGCATGGCGCTCACCCATTCGATGGAGCGCGGAATCTTGTGCGCCATGTCGGAGGTGTTGAAATTCTGGCGCAGCTCGCCGTTCACCCACAGGCGCACCTGCAGCATCTGCGGATCGGGCACTTCGTCGGCGGTGACAATCCACGGTCCGATGGGGGCGAAAGTTTCGCGGTTCTTCATCTGGTAGAAGACAGCGCCCGCCGGTGGCAGGCCACGGGCCGAACCGTCGATGAAGTTGATGTAGCCGAACACATGATCACGCCAGTTGGCGGCGGGAATGTTGTGGCCCTTCTTGCCGATCACGATACCGATTTCCGCTTCAGCCTCGAAGGCGGTCATCGGGATGTCGGTCATGATCATCTGCTGACCCGGTCCGATGATGGAATTGGCCGATTTCGGAAAGCCATTGATGGGGGCCGGTTCCGTGCGGGTGCCGTCTTCCATGTAATTGACGGCCATGCAGTCGATGTTGATGGGGCGTGGCAGCGGCGGCAGCAGCTTGACGCTGGCCAGCGGTACGCCCTTGCCCTTGGCGGCGGCTTCCACCTTGCTCTTGTAGGTATCCCAGCGCTCGATCACGCCATTGATAAGATCATGCGGACCGACACGGGGAACGAGGCTGACCGCGTCCATCACATCGACGATCTGATCGCCATTTACCACGCCTAGGCGCCAGTCGTTGAAAAACGCGAGCTTCATACTATCCTCCCAATTGGATGCCGGAATTCCGGTCCGGTTACAGATTCTTGGTGCACGGGTTTGGTGCAGCGATGTTCGCAGCGCCCGCTGGCGTGATCTTCGCCAAAGCACCCGCCAAGTCAAGCACCCGCCAAGTCAAGCGCCTGACAAATTACGCGACTGACCAAGTCAGCGACGGTCAAAGTCATTCACCAGTCACTGCGCTGTGATGCATCCGCGATCAGTCATCACGCATCGCTGATGCCGGGTTGACTGGTTTGTGAGATGCCGAAGTCACCGGCTCGTATATGAGAGTGCCCAAGGTACAGCTGATATCGGTGCATGGCGTGCCGGCCCGGGAGGCGCAGATGAACAACACGGCAAATTCATCCCTGATATCCATTCCACCCTTGCCGGGTGTGCAGACATTCTTGCGCCTGTTCGTGGGCGGATTTGTGGGCCTGGTGGTCTGGGAGCTCTGGGCGCGTTTTGCCACACCACCCGTCGCCGGCTTTCCGCTCGAGCCGCCGGAGCTTGTGCGCACACTTATACAGGCCCGCACCGGCGTCATGATTTCGCTGCCGCTGGCGACGCTGCTGCACTGGATTGTGGGCATCGCCGGTTACCCCATCGCGTACTGGATTGTTTCGCGCGGCCTGAAAAGCTGGGGCGCGATTCTCGATATCGGGGTCTGGCTGCTGTTTTCACTCTATGTGGCCTACATGGGCCTCACGGGACAGCTGACCACTTTCATCGCCGTCTTCTGGGTTCTCGTCACTCTGCTCTCGGCGACACGTTTCATCAACAAGAATACCCTGTGGGCTGATGCCCTGAGCTGGGGCTCCTTCACCTGGTTCAATGCGCTTGGCATCATGGCGCCGCTTGCAAACCAGCCCTTTCTCCTGCTCACCGCTTTTGCGCCTCTCTCGTTCATGAGTTGGGCGGGTCATGTGATTTATGGCGCAGTCGCGGTTGCAGTCTTTGAAATCTGGAACCGGAAATCGGCTTGACCACCCTCCTGCCCGCTGGGGACCGCCCGTCACGTTGCGCTGTGGGCGCACTCGCGTAAGATCACCGGCAAGATTTTTCAAGGGAGGAAATCATGCTGGGCTTGATGCAGGATTGGCCGCTGTTGATTCACCGCATTATCGATCAGGCGGCGCGCCAGCATGGATCGCAGGAAGTCGTGACACGCTCGGTGGAGGGACCGATCGAGCGGATTACCTACCGCGAAGTCCACATGCGCGCGTTGAAAGTGGCGCAGCGTCTCGTGCAGGACGGTATCAAGCCCGGCGACCGCATCGCGACCATGGCATGGAATACCGCGCGGCATCTGGAAGCATGGTATGGCATCACCGGCGCAGGCGCAGTCTATCACACCATAAATCCGCGCCTCTTCCCGGAACAAATCGCCTGGATCGCCAATCATGCCGAAGACCGGATGATCATGACCGATCTCACCTTCGTGCCGCTCTGCGAGGCGCTGGCCGATAAGATGCCGACAGTCGAGCGCTACATCGTGCTCACAGATAAAGCGCACATGCCCGCGACCAAACTGAAGAACGCCATCAGCTATGAGGAATGGATCGGCAGCGTGGACGGCGATTTCCGCTGGCTTTCGCTCGACGAGAATTCCGCAGCCGGGCTTTGCTACACGTCCGGCACGACAGGCAATCCCAAGGGCGTTCTTTATTCGCACCGCTCCAATGTGCTGCATTCCATGGCGGCCTCCGGTGTCGATGCGCTGGCGATTGGCTCGCGCACCACCATCCTGCCCATCGTGCCCCTGTTCCACGCCAATTCATGGTCGATCGCCTTTTCAGCGCCGATGATGGGCGCCAAACTCGTGATGCCCGGCGCGAAACTGGATGGCGCTTCCGTGTATGAACTGCTCAGTGATGAAAAGGTCACCTGCACGGCGGGTGTGCCGACTGTCTGGCTGATGCTGCTCCAGTACATGCAGAAAGAAGGCAAGAAACTGCCTCATCTCAAACGCCTGGTCATCGGGGGCTCGGCCGCGCCGCGGGCGATGATCGAGGCATTTGAAAAAACTTACGGGATCGAGGTGCTGCATGCCTGGGGCATGACGGAAATGAGCCCGCTGGGTTCGCTGGGTTCGCTCAAGGCCAGCGTAGATCAATTGCAGGGCGCGGCGCTCTACGATCTGAAAATCAAGCAGGGCTATACGCCGTTCACGGTGGAGATGAAAATCACCGACGACAGCGGCAAGGAATTGCCATGGGACGGCAAAACCTTTGGCAGCCTGAAGGTCGCTGGCCCCGCTGTGGCAAAAGCCTACTTTCGTGTCGACGAAAATATCCTCGACGATCAGGGCTTTTTCGACACCGGCGACGTCGCGACCATCGACGCCAATGGTTACATGCAGATCACCGATCGCTCAAAAGACGTCATCAAGTCAGGCGGAGAATGGATTTCCTCCATTGAGCTGGAAAACCTCGCCGTCGGCCATCCCGACGTGATGGAAGCCGCCGTCATCGGAATCGCGCACCCCAAATGGGACGAGCGTCCCCTGCTGGTTGTCGTGCCCAAGGAGGGGCGCGAAATTTCCCGCGAAAACGTGCTGGAATTCATGCAGGGCAAGATCGCCAAATGGTGGATGCCCGACGATGTGCAGGTGGTGAAGGAAATCCCTCACACGGCCACGGGCAAGATCAACAAGGTGACATTGCGAGAACAGTTCAAGGGGTACAGGCTGCCGGGGTGAGGGGCCTGCCCCCTTGGCGGGCTGGCCGTAATTGCGACCACCATTTTCGAAGATGACACGCGCCCGACGCGTCATCTTTGAGCGCTAACTTGTCATCGCCCTCCACTTCCCCCATCTTCCCCCCATGTCCAACCGCACCGAACGCCCGGCTGATCCGGCCTCCCTCGCTTCGCTCAACGCGCGGGCGCGGGAAATCTTTCGTCATATCGTCGATTCCTATCTCACCACGGGGGAGCCTACGGGCTCGCGCCAGCTTTCGCGGCATTTGCCGATGACGCTTTCCCCGGCCTCGGTTCGCAATGTCATGCAGGATCTGGAGGAACTCGGGCTCGTCTATGCGCCGCACACCAGCGCGGGCCGTCTGCCGACCGAACTGGGACTGCGCTTCTTTGTCGATGCGATGCTGGAAGTGGGCGATGTCTCTCAGGAGGATCGTGCGAAAATCGAAGCCGAAATCAAGGCCGCCTCGACCGGGCGCACCCTGGAAAACGTGCTGGGTGAAGCCGGCCAAATGCTGTCGGGCCTGACCCGTGGCGCGGCGATCGTCCTCGCCTCCAAGGACAATTCACGCCTCAAGCAGATCGAATTTTTGCGGCTCGAAGCAGGCCGCGCCCTTGCCATTCTCGTGTCGGAAAACGGCTCGGTCGAAAATCGCATCCTCGTTATTCCGCCGCATCTTCCTGCATCCGCGCTTGTGGAAGCCGCCAATTATCTCAACGCCCGCCTGCGTGGCCGCTCGCTCGCAGAACTGAAGGCGGAGATTGAAAGTTCCTGGGAAGTCGCCAAGCGCGAACTGGACGAACTTACCACCAAACTGATCGACGCGGGTCTCGCCAGCTGGGGCGGCCCGGACAGCCATGACCGTCAGCTCATTGTACGCGGCCAGGCCAATCTGCTGGAAGACCTGCGTGCGGTGGAGGATCTCGAACGCATCCGCAAACTCTTTGCAGATCTCGAAACCAAAACCGAAGTCGCCGATATCCTGCACCGGGCTGAAACCGGCGACGGCGTGCGCATTTTCATCGGCTCGGAGAACAAGCTGTTCTCCATGTCGGGATCATCCACCGTCGTCGCGCCATTCCGCGATGGCAACCAGAAGATCATCGGCGCTCTCGGCGTCATCGGCCCGACGAGGTTGAATTACGCCCGCATCGTGCCACTGGTGGATTACACAGCGCGGGTGGTGTCCCGGATGATGGAGCGGGGATGAATCGACAATTTCATTCCCGCCGGGGTTTCGCATTGGCTGTCTTTACGAGGTCTTGCGCTTTCTCGCGGTCGCGCTTGATCACGGCCGCGAATTCTTCCAGCGTGTTGCCGATGGCCTCATAGGCCTGCGGTATGAGGAATTTCTGTTTGTAGTCCTCGCTCGCGAGCACGGTGCGCACCGCGTCGTGAAAGGTCTTCACGACCGGGGCCGGAATGCCAGGCGGAGCCATCAACGCGAACCAGCCCCCCTCGTAGGGAAAGTCGAGCCCCAGTTCGCCCAGCGAGGGAACATTCGGCAATAGCGCCGAACGCTTCGCGCCGAGCACGGCCAGCGCCTTGATCTTGCCAGCCTCGATCTGCGGGCTCGCAAAGCCAGTCGTGACATAGCTCAGATCCATTCGCCCGGCGATGGTTTCGTTCATGATGTCCCCGGCGCTCTTCATCGGCACGTGATAGATGTCGATCTTCTTATACCAGTTCCCGCTGATCAGCATTGGTGGGCCCAATCTCGCAAGCCGATGGACATGATACGCCATGGCTGCTCGACGAGTTTGTTCCAAGCGTCGCAGCAATGGTCGAGGATGTCGTCGTAGGATTTGAAGACGCGGTTCGA
>CAMDKB010000031.1 GCA_945901195.1 Rhizobium sp. Q54 | reverse complement strand
TACATGCCACTTGGCACACCGCGCGCAACCGTGAACCAGTTTTCCGCACTTGTGCAAAAGGCAATGAATATACCAGCCGTTGCCGAATCCTATCGAAAGCTGGCACTTGAGCCAGGCCGCCATCAGGGCGATGAAGCAAGAGAACTTGTTCGCAGAGATACCGAGCGCTGGGGGGAAATCGTCCGGGCTACAGGCTTCAAGATGAGCGAATGAACGAGCAGTTCAAAAATCGCTCGTCAGCCCTTTGATTTCCCAATCCCCGTAGCGCGCCGGGTCGAGGCCGCCGCGACCGTTGATTTCCTTTGGCCTCAGCGCCTCGGCTTCCCTTGCCAGTTTGCGGCGTTCTTCGGCTTCGGCGAGCGCGCGCTGCGCAGGCGGGCTCAGGACACGGGCGGTCTCCTTGTCCGACTCTTCCAGCTTACGAGGTTGATCAGGCGGCTGTTTTGTCATTTTCGTTTTCCGGCCCGCATCCGTAGTTGCGCGGACTTGCAAAAATTTCGTGTGGCCCCGACATATAATGCGCGCTCGTCGAGGTCCAGATCTGCAGCGCTTGGAGGTCATCGAGAATGAATTATACACGCACGGCGATTCTGATTGCGGCGATGACCGCGCTCTTCATGGCCGTGGGCGCTCTCCTGGGCGGGCGCACCGGAATGTTGATTGCGCTCGCGTTTGCTGTGGCGACGAATTTCTATGCCTATTGGAATTCCGACCGCCTCGCACTGTCTTCAAATGGTGCTTATGAAGTGGATGCTCAGACTGCGCCGGAACTTGTGCAGATGGTGCACGAGCTCGCCCAACGCGCACAATTGCCGCCACCGCGCGTTTATGTCGTTGAAAGCGATCAGCCCAATGCTTTCGCTACCGGCCGCAACCCCGAAAACGGCGCTGTGGCGGTCAACACAGGCCTCGTCCAGATGCTGACCCGCGAAGAATTATCGGGGGTTATCGCGCACGAGCTCGCGCACATTCGCAATCACGATACACTGACCATGACGATCACTGCCACGCTGGCAGGCGCTATTTCATCCATTGCGACCTGGGGCACGCTTTTTAGTGGCAACCGCAACAGCAATGGTACGGGCGTCATCGGTGGCATAGCGCTGGCCATTCTCGCGCCGATGGCGGCGGGTATTGTGCAGTTTGCGATCAGCCGTTCGCGTGAATATGAGGCCGACCGAATGGGTGCGCAAATTTGTGGAAACCCACACTATCTGGCGAGCGCGCTGGCGAAAATTTCCGGCCTCGCCCAGCAATTCCCGAACCCAAATGCCGAAGCCAATCCGGCTATGGCGCATATGTTCATCGTGAACCCGCTGACAGGGCAAGGCATGGACAATCTGTTTTCAACCCATCCCAATATCGAGAACCGCCTGGCCGCGCTTCATGACCTCGCGCAACAGATGGGAATTGGCGGGAATTGGCAGAATTATGCACAGCAGAATCATGGGCAGCAAAATTATCAACCAAATGACGGCCAACAGATGTATAATTCTGGTGCGAGCAGACCTCGCAACCCTTGGGGCTGATTCGCCATCAGCCATATCAATAATTCCGCTATCTTGACTTAATTTCGCTCAATACCCGGTTTAGCTCCCGGGCCAGCTGACGGAATGCCGGGAGTATCAATCTGTGAATGCCAAGGGCCGTGGATTCGGTTTTCAGAAAAAGCGTGACAATGCGGTGGTCGAGGCGCCTCCGCCGCCGGGCTTGCATGTGCGCCAGGCCGCGGCCGCTGCCATTGCAGAAATTATAGTCAATGGTCGCACACTTGATGAGCGCATAGCAGCAGACGAAGCTGCGGGCCGACTTGCCAAAATGGACGCACGCGATCGCGCGCTGATGCGTTCCATCGTTACAGTTGCGTTACGCCGCTTCGGTACGATCAAGGTCATTCTCGCGCAATTGCTCGAACGTGGCCTGCCCAAGAAGGGGCAGTCGCTGGAATGGGTGTTGACGACCGCTGCTGCGCAAATTCTGTTCATGGACGTTCCTGATCACGCGGCGGTCGACCTCGCCGTCCATGCAACCAAGCGTGACCCTGCGACGCTGCCCTTTGCATCACTGGTCAATGGCGTTCTTCGCAATCTGGCGCGTGGAAAAGAAGAGTTTCTGGCCAACGTTGACGCCTTCGCCGACGTGCCCACCTGGCTTGCTGCCCGCTGGCGCAAAAACTGGGGTGAAGAGGCCGCGGCAGCCATCGCGGCAATGCTGCAGCAGGAGCCGACCCTTGATCTCAGCGTGAAATCCGATCCGGGGAAATGGGCCGAAAAGCTGGGCGGAATGGTTCTGCCAACCGGTTCGGTTCGGCTTGCGTCGCACACGGCGATTGCCGATCTGGAAGGTTACCTGGACGGCGAATGGTGGGTGCAGGATTCTTCAGCCGCCTTGCCGGCTCGACTGCTCGGCGTAAAATCCAGTGAAAGCGTTGTGGATCTTTGCGCGGCGCCCGGCGGCAAGACCATCCAGCTTGCACTGGCGGGAGCGAAAGTTACGGCGCTCGACCGCTCGGCAGAACGCATGAAACGGCTGGCGGCCAATCTGCAACGAGTCGGCGTGGAAGCAGATCTGAAAGTGGGCGATGCCCTGACCTTCGAGGCCACGACCTTCGATGCGATCCTGCTTGACGCCCCCTGCACATCGACTGGAACGATCCGCCGCAACCCCGACGCCGCCTGGACGAAACGGGCCTCCCATATTCCTGTCCTTGCCGCCACCCAGTCCAAAATGCTTGACCGTGCGATCCAGTTGCTGCGGCCGGGCGGCCGGCTTGTTTATTGCACGTGTTCGCTGGAGCCGGAGGAAGGTGAAGCGCAAATCGCTGCGCTGCTCCGGCGTAATCCTGATGTCGAGCGTGTCCCGGTTTTGCCGGAGGAGATTGGCGGGCTTTCCGAATGCATTACGCCGGAAGGCGACGTGCGCACCTTGCCGTGTCATCTGCCAAATTCAGACCCGCGCATGGCCGGGCTCGACGGGTTCTATATGGCGCGCCTCGTGCGCCGGGGTGGCGGATGAGTTCACAGCGTTATGATTAAAATGCAAATGGGTCTAAGCTCTCGACAGGTTGGCGAAGCTGCGGGTGAAGCATTTTGATTTTAATGCTGAATGCTAGGAGGCAGATACGGTGACGGGGCCGACAATCGGGGAGCGGCTGCGCCTCGCGGGTCTGCGGGCGTCAGCAAGTCTGTCGCGCATTCGCCAGAAGGGCGCGGTCCCTTGGGATTTCATGGCCGATTTGGTGGCCCGTGCCCCCAACCGCCTGCTGATTGCGCCACAAGACATTCGCACCGCTGATGCGACCGTGGCAGATGATATTTATTCCGGCTATTTCGCCTTCGGCGCAAAAATTGTGAATGTGCATGGCGAATCGCCGTTTCTGGTCGCGAGTCCGTCACCGGAATGGGAAGCTGAACTGATGGGATTTGGCTGGATGCGCCATCTGCGTGCAGCCGGGACACCCCTCGCAAAAGTTAACGCCCGCGCACTCATCGATGAATGGCTCACATATTCCGGCAGACCCTCCACAGCAATTGCCTGGCAACCTGATGTCGCCGCGCGGCGGCTGATCTCCTGGCTTAGCCATTCCCCTGGGATACTGGACAATGCAGAACTCGATTTTTATCGTCGTTTAATGCGCAGTCTCGCGCGCCATGCGGCCTGGCTGCGCCGAGGCGCAGGGAGAGGCGCGCGCGGACGGGCGCAACTCATCGTCGCCATAGCACTGGTAGAAATTGCACTCTGCACTGAAGGCGCCGATGCACAGCAGCGACAGGCGACGCGTCATCTTGCCAACGTGCTCAACCGGCAGATCCTGCTCGATGGCGGCCATATCGGGCGAAATCCACAGACGCTGATTTCCTCCCTGCTCGACCTGTTACCCCTCAGGCAAGCCTATGTCGCCCGCGGCGTTGCGGTGCCGGTCGAACTCAACAACGCCATCGATCGCATGATGCCGATGCTGCGATTGTTCCGCCATTCCGATGGCGCCATCGCGTTGTTCAACGGCATGGGACAGACGGCACAGGACGAGCTCTCCACTGTGCTCGCCTATGACGATGCGCGCTCGCAGCCGCTCATGAATGCAATCGCCACAGGTTATCAGCGGCTGGAGGGCGGCGGCATCGTCGCCGTTTTCGAAACCGGCAAACCGCCGCCACGCGACTTCTCTGTCAGCGCTCATGCGGGCACACTCTCGTTTGAAATGTCGGGAGCCGGAGAGCGGATCATCGTCAATTGTGGTGCGCCAGTTTCGCGTGGCGGACCGCTGCGGCAGGCTGCCCGCTTCACGGCGGCCCATTCCACGCTTGTCCTCGAAGACACCTCATCGTGCAAGATTGCGGGCAGCGACGGCGCTGATATCCTGCTGCAAGGCGTCATTATATCAGGCCCTCGCCATGTGCCGGTGGACCGCCGCGAAACGCCTGAAACCATTGAGGTCACATCGAGCCACGATGGCTATGCAGGGACTCTGGGATTGATCCATCAGCGAACCCTGCGCCTCGACGTGGCGGCGGGACGCCTTGAAGGTTTCGACCGTCTCAAGGCGGCTGGCCGCAAAGCGCCGGCAGAAGACATCCCCTTCGCGATACGCTTTCATCTGCATCCGCAGATAAAGGTCGGCAGCATCGAAAACGGCCAGGGAGCGCTGCTTGTGACTCCCGGTGGTCAACAATGGATTTTTCACGCGTCGGGATTTCCCGTTTCAATCGAGGAAAGCGCCTTTTTCGCAAGCCCGGAAGGTACGCGCGCGACATCACAGATCGCACTGTCCGGCACCGCGAAAGGTGGTGACGGAATTGACTGGGTTTTGATCAAGAAGGATTGATCCGCAGCCTGTTATAAGAGCGTTATCATTTTCTGATTGCTGCCATACTTAGTCGTTATTGAGCGTACCAATCCTGAGGATTGACGGATTTTGTTGTCGCGCCGGGATTGACGACAACCTTGATCGGCTTGTGCGATTTGCATTTTGCATCCAGCCCGCATGTTACAAAGTCGGAATAATATGCGCGGACGCCCTGCATTTCCTTTGTTCTAGCAAAGACAAAATATTCACCCGCCGGTGCAGTCAGCGTATAGCTGTATCGCTTTCCCGAACGTGTCTTTCTTGATGTGCAATGGAGCTTCTTTGTTGAAATGTCCTCAGCGCAAACTGTCAGGTCTTCGGGGATAAAATCGCTGGGATAGGATAACGCGCCAGTGATAGTACCCGATGCACCGCCAGAGACGGGCTGGGCCACGGCTGGGCCGCACATAGTCATCGCGATGATCAGAAAATGTGTGCGCATGATATCTCCAGGTGATGACGTCGATTGCCAACTTGTACCAAGGGTGGTCTGCACAGGCGATGAGTTGTCTTCACTACCCGCTTTCAGGAGAGCATGAATTTTTTGAAACCCGCGCGCCTTTCGCTCTCAAGTCCGTCGAACTCAATTCGGAGCGAGGTCCGTGCAGAAATATAAACGCGGGCGGATTGCGTGTGACCAGCGCTGCAGCATCCTCTTCTTTCACACGCCGGTGCTCGAGATAATGCGCGGCGCGGCAATTGGCGGCGCGCAAAGTTGAGCGTGGCCGGTCGATGACGGCGAGCGGCATCAGACTGGCGATGCCTTTCCAGTTCTGCCAGCGATGGAAACCGGCGAGATTGTCCGCCCCCATCAGCCAGACGAAATGCACGCCTGGGCAGCGCTTCTTCAAATAGGAAATCGTGTCGAACGTGTAGCGCGTGCCAATCTCCGCCTCGAATGAGGTGATGATGATGCGCGGATGATTGGCCATGCGCGCCGCTGCCTGCATGCGCGCTTCAATGCCTGGCAGGCCGGAATTTTCCTTGAGCGGATTGCCGGGGGTCACGACCCACCAGATAGCATCCAGTTGCAACCGCTTGAGCGCCGTCAGGCTCACCAGCCTGTGGCCTTCATGGGGTGGATTGAATGTGCCGCCGAAGATTCCGATGCGCATGCCTCGCGCGAACAAAGGCAGCCGCGCCGGCCGTCCAGTGGGACAATCGGACGGTGGCGTGACGACGGGGCTACGCGCACTTATGCTCATTGCGGGTATAATGGACGCAAGCTTGTCCAGACGCAAGGGCCGCGCCGGCTCTGGTGCATCGTGTTGCAATGGACGCGGCCGGGCGTCACACTCCCGGTGCAACCGGACGCCCGACATGATCGACACCTCTCAAATCACCAGCACAGATTTCATGGCGCCGTCGCCAGATCCGGGAATCGCGCTCTTCATACGCAACAAACGCCCGGCAGGCATGAACACCTTCGCGCCCGAACGCACTCTGCTTTATGTGCACGGCGCGACCTACCCTGCCAGCACGGCATTCGATCTGTAGCTTGATGGTTTCTCATGGATGGATTACACCGCCGCGCGCGGATACGACGTCTGGCTGCTTGATCTGCGCGGCTATGGCAAGTCCCTGCGTCCGCCAGACATGGATGGCCCTGCCGATGCCGGACCTCCCATAGTCCGCGGCGATGTCGCGGTGCAGGACATCGGCACAGCCGTGGACTTCATCCTGCAAAAGCGCAGTCTTGCGAAATTATGTCTTCTCGGTTGGTCGTGGGGAACAACGACCACAACTACCTACACCACGCGCAACGCACAAAAGGTGCAGCGGCTGGTTCTCTATGCGCCTAGCTGGATCCGGCATACGCCGTCGCTGACCGACACGGGTGAGACAACGCTGGGTGTTTATCGTGTTGTCACGCGCGAACAAGCCCGCGCGCGCTGGTATCATGGGGTTCCCGCACACAAGAAGTATGGACTTATTCCGCCCGGATGGTTCGAGGCTTGGGCCGACGGCGACCTGGGCTACGGATCAATGGGGGGCGCAGCAATCCCCGCCACTGCTGCGCGCGCCCAACGGCGTGCGCCAGGATGGCGCTGAATATCACGGCGCGGGCATTGCCTATTATGACCCTTCAAAAATAACAGTACCCACTATGCTGGTGGTTGCGGAATGGGATGCTGATACGCCGCCCTATATGGCGCAATCGCTGTTTCCCTTCTGGTGAATGCGCCGGACAAACGCATGGTTACACTCGCAGAAGGCACCCATACCATCTGCATGGAACGCAACAGACTGAAACTGTTTGCGGCGGTGCAGGCCTTTTTCGATGAGGGGTAATAGACCTACGGTCCGCGCTATGACAAGCGCGGCATGTACGCCAAAGCTGCTTCGATGCCGCCTGATCCCGCCCGTGGTACGGACTTCTTCCGTTGGGAGCCGCAAGTCGGCGACGCTTGGCGCGGCGTGTTGAGGTTCCCATGGTTGTGCTGAACGGCGGGAGCGATCCGCAGGTGCTGGCCGACAAGGATACGTCGGCCCTATCCAGGGCGCTGATGCAGCGCGACAAACTCAACGCTGTCCACATTATGGGTGGTGTCAGCCACACGTTGAAACCGACGCCGAGCATGGAGGCCAATGCACACGAGGGCGCCGTGTCGCCTGACATACTGAAAGTGCTGGAGGGATGGGTGAGGGATCTGGGATGGGGATAGTGAACGCTACTTTTTCACCACCGGTTTCCCGACTTCCTTCGCGAAAGTATCGCGCAGGCCAACCGTGCGAATGAAAACCGGCTTGCCGTGAGCATCGTCCTTGTCGCGACAGAAATAGCCCTGACGCTCGAACTGATAGGCGATACCCGGTGGCGCAGACGCCAGATTGGGCTCGATCTTGCTGGCGGGTAGCACAGTCAACGAATTGGGATTGAGATCAGCCATCACGTCGCCATCTGTGCCGGGGTCGGGCCGCGCAAATAGATGATCGTATAGCCGCACTTCGGCATCAATGGCGTCGGCAGCGTTGAGCCAGTGCATGGTGGCTTTCACCTTGCGTCCATCAGGTGCGTTGCCACCACGCGTGGCCGGATCGTAAGAGCAGCGCAATTCGATGACCTTGCCTTCGGCGTCTTTTACAACATCCTTGCACGTCACGAAAAACGCATAGCGCAGGCGCACTTCCTGACCGGGTGAAAGGCGGAAGAATTTTTTCGGAGGGTCTTCCATGAAATCTTCGCGCTCGATGTACAGCTCGCGGCCAAAGCGTATTTTCCGTGAACCAGCGGAGGCATCGTCGGGATGGTTGATCGCGTCCAGCTCCTCGAACTGCCCCTCGGGCATGTTCTCGATCACCACTTTCAGCGGATCAAGCACGGCCATGCGCCGCTCAGCCTTCTTGTTGAGATATTCGCGGATTGAAAATTCCAGCAGGCCAAAATCGACGGTGCTGTTGGCTTTTGCCACACCGATCCGCGTCACGAAATCGCGTAGCGCTTCGGGTGGGACGCCGCGGCGTCGGATGCCTGCAAGGGTCGGCATGCGCGGATCATCCCAGCCGCTCACATGCTGCTCCTGCACCAGCTTTGTCAGCGTGCGTTTGGACAGGACCGTGTAAGTGAGATTGAGCCGCGCAAATTCATATTGGCGGGGATGGGCGGGCACGGGAAGATTATTGAGAAACCATTCATAGAGTGGGCGATGGTCTTCAAACTCCAGCGTGCAGATGGAATGTGTGATGCCTTCGATCGCATCGGATTGGCCATGGGCGAAATCATAGCTTGGATAGATTTTCCACGCTGTGCCGGTGCGCGGATGCGGAGCATCAATGATACGATAAAGAGCAGGATCGCGCAGGTTGATATTCCCCGAGGTCATGTCGATCTTCGCCCGCACAAGGCGTGAGCCCTGAGCGAATTCGCCCGCGCGCATGCGCCGGAAGAGATCGAGATTCTCCGCCACGCTGCGGTTGCGGAATGGGCTTTCCTTGCCGCCCTCGGTCAGTGTGCCGCGATTGGCGCGCATTTCCTCGGCAGACTGATCATCCACATAGGCCTTGCCGTTGACGATGAGATGCTCGGCCCAGGCATAGAGCTGCTCGAAATAATCAGAGGCGTGATACAGATTCTCACCCCAGTCGAAGCCGAGCCAGCGCACGTCGGCCTTTATGGAATCGATAAATTCCTGTTCTTCCCTGGCCGGATTGGTGTCATCGAACCGCAGATGGCAACGGCCGCCGAACTCCTGCGCTATGCCGAAATTCAGACAGATCGACTTGGCGTGGCCAAGATGCAGGTAGCCATTCGGCTCCGGCGGAAATCGGGTGACGACGGCCTTGTGTTTGCCTGCGGCCATATCTTCCGCGACGATATCGCGGATGAAATCGCGGTGAGCTTCTTTTGCGGTATCTTCCGCCATGGTCTGGTCCTGAATCCGGAATGGTTTGTGGCGCAACACGGCGCACCGGGGTTGCGACCCCGTTTAAGGGGCCGGGAGGGGAGCGTAAAGTCCCGGTCCCGGAAGCAGGCGTAAAATCGCAGGCCCACTCCCAAGCGATGAGCCTTCACTCATCGCTTTGGCAAGCGCGAACCACCCTTGGTGTGAGGCCGCGCGCATTGGCGCATTGGCGTTGTGGCGCTGCCGCCCTATTAAGGATAAGGCGACCTGCGCCGTGATCCGAAAGCACCCTGATGTCCTCCCGCTCCGGCCCTGACCGGCCCTTGTCGAGCTCATTTCCGGCAGATACATCCCGCCAGTTCTGGCGGGTATTTCCCTCTGTAATGTTGCCAATTTTCATGTCAGTGGGCGATCAGACTATTGTTGCCAGCGCCCTGCCAGCCATCGCCGGTGCGCTGGGAGATGTCGAACGCGTATCCTGGCTGATCATTGGCTTTCTCATTGCCTCGACCATTGCTGCGCCTGTCTATGGTTACCTTGGCGATGTCTTTGGCCGGCGGCGGCTCTTGTTCCTAGCGCTCCTGATTTTCATGATCGGGGCGATCTGCTGCGCGTTTGCGCCCACAATGAACCTGCTGATAGCCTCGCGCATTCTGCAGGGATTGGGCGGCGGCGGGCTCATGAGCATGTCCCAGGCACTGCTGGCCGAAGTCATCCCGCCGCGTGAACGAGGCCGGTATCAAGGCTACACCGCTACGGTTTTCGTCGTGGCCTCGGCCATCGGCCCGGTGCTGGGCGCATTGCTGACCGTGCAATTTGGCTGGCACGCGGTGTTCTACATCAACATGCCCGTCGGGGTGCTCGCTTTCCTGCTCGCTTTCCGGATCACTAACCGGCGCGGCGGACGCGATGCCGATTGGGCGTTTGACTATCCCGGCCTGATTTATTTCGTCGGCTTCATCGTCCCGCTGCTGCTGGCGCTTGAACAGGTCCGGCGCTTCGACACGCAGGGCGCAATAACGATTGTCGCGCTGGTCTGCGCCGCGGGTTTGTCACTGACCTTGTTGATACGCCAGGAGCGGCGGACCGCATCACCCTTGCTGCCCATCGGCCTGATGCAACAGACGGCAATCTGGAATTCGCAGATGCTGATCGTCTGTCATGGTGCGATGATGACGGCGCTGCTGGCGTTTCTGCCCCTTTATCTTAGGGTTACCGGTATTGGCACAGTTCAGGATGTGGGTATCACCCTGCTGATCTTTTCGTTCTTTATCGCGGTATCGTCGATCATCGTCGGCTGGATGGTGACCTTTACCGGCCGCACCATGATTTATCCCGCTATGGGCATGGCCGGTACAGCGCTGATCTTTATCTGGATCGCCTTTTATGCTGCGCAGCTCAATATCCACGGCATATATGTGGTCATGGCGCTGCTTGCGATCGCCATGGGGCCTGTCATGACTGTCTCCCAGGTCACAATCCAGGCTGTTGCCGGCCGCAAATTGCTCGGCGCGGCGGCAGGCTCGATTCAGTTGGCCCGCACGGTCGGCGCGGTGTTCGGCACGGCGATCTTCGGGACGATTCTCTTCGCGACGCTCGCCATCAACGATCCCGTCGCAGCGCCCATGTTCGGACGCATATTGAGTCTGGGTCCCGAAGCGCTCTCGGCGATGAGTGAAGCGCGCCGCACTGCCATTATGGGCGAGATCATCACAGGGTTTCGCTATGCCTTCCTCTTGCTGGCGGGCATTGCAGGCATCTCCTGTATTCTGGCTTCGTTCAATCCGGTGCGGCGGATATAGAGTGTTTGCAGGAAATCTGGAATCCGGTTTTCCATTTGCAAATGCGTCAACCAAAAAAATGGAGCCGTATTGCGGGTTCAATGTGACCCGCAATACGGCTCTGATTTCGTCTCTGCCGCTCAATTGGCCATGAACACCGGCAGTTTTGCTTTTGCCATGATATGCGCCGTCGGGCCGCCAAAGATCATCTGGCGCAGGCGGCTCTGGGTGAAGGCGCCCTTGATGAGAAAATCGCCACCGAGATTGGCGGTTTCCTCTAGTGCGGTTTCGCCATGGGAGCGCTTGTTGGGCCGGGTGACAGCTTCCACGGAGATGCCGTGATTGGCCAGCATTTGCGCGCATTGTTCACCGGTGGGGCCATCAACCATGAATCCTTCGATGGTTAGCACGTACACTTTCTTGGCCTGCACGAGCAGTGGCATGCCCAGCGCGACACTGCGCGCAGTTTCTGTGCTGCGGTTCCAGGAAATCACGATGGTGTCGCCCATGGTTTGGGGCGCGTCGGGCGGGGCCAGCAGGATCGGACGGCCGCTTTCAAATATCGAGGCTTCCGCCGTGGCAAGGCGCGGATCGCCGCGACCAGAACCCGGACGTCCCAGCACGGTTACGTCAAAAACGCGGCCATAGCTTGCCATCTGGCTGTCACCGAGCGAGCGGTCGCCACCCCAGCGCCACCCCGGACCTGAGCCTCCCGCAGAAAGTCCGCTCGAAGCCATGGTCGATTCGAACTTCTTTTGCGCTTCGTCCGCCAGTTCCTTCCACTGGTTCTGGTCCGAGACTGTCCAGCTCACAGGCATGTCGAAGGCCACGAGATCGGGCAGATCAGGTCCCAGCGCCACTCCCTCGATCTGGCTGCCGAATCGCTTGGCGAGCAGCGCGGCAGTCTGGAAAACGGAATCGATCGACGAATGAAGTTCTACAGGCACCAGAATGTTTTTCATGGTTCATTCCCCTCTTGCAGTCCGCTGCAGCCCCTCAAGCCGCAATGTCTGCGGTTCACAGAATACAACAGAATCATCCCGGAGCCGAACGGAAAACTGTCACAATCGCGCTTTCCCCCCAAAGTCGCGCGACCAAAGTTTGATCGCATCGCGCTTGTCCGCACGTGGGCTTTTCGCATAAAACCAAAGCGATGAGGCTTGACGCATCGCTTTGGCAAGCGCGAACGCGCGCTATTGGTATAATGCAGATATCCGATGCCCGCTTCGTGCGGGCGCTCTGGCGCGTGTCTCTGGGAGGAAAGAATGAGTGAAACTTTGTATGCAGTTCCCGATGCCTGGAAATCCCGCGCTTTTGTCGATGATGCAAAATACAAGGCCATGTACGAGCAATCGGTGAAAAATCCTGATGCCTTCTGGGGCGAACACGGCAAGCGCCTGGATTGGATCAAGCCCTACAGCCTTGTGAAGAATACCAATTTCGGTCCGCCCGATGTTTCGATCAAGTGGTTCGAGGACGGCACGCTGAATGTTTCGGCCAATTGCGTCGACCGGCATCTGGCCAAGCGCGGTGATCAGATTGCAATCATCTGGGAAGGTGATGATCCCGCCAAATCGAAGAACATCACTTACAGGGAATTGCACGAGCAGGTCTGCCGTTTCGCCAATGTGCTGAAAGCCCACGGCGTCAAGAAGGGCGATTGCGTGACCATCTATCTGCCGATGATCCCGGAGGCCGCCTATGCCATGCTGGCCTGTACGCGCATCGGCGCAGTGCATTCCATAGTGTTCGGCGGTTTCTCGCCCGATTCATTGGCCGGACGTATCGAAGACGCCAAATGCGACGTGCTGATTACATCTGATGAGGGCGTGCGCGCAGGCCGCCCCGTGCCGCTGAAAGCCAATTCCGATGCCGCTGCAGACAAGGCGTCCGTCAAGACGATGATCGTCGTCCAGCACACCGGCGGCAAGGTGAATATGAAGGCGGGCCGTGACTTCTGGTATCACGAGGAAGCGGCGAAGGTTTCGCCGGAATGCAAGCCGGAAGAAATGAAGGCCGAAGATCCGCTGTTCATCCTGTATACGTCAGGCTCGACCGGCAAACCCAAGGGCGTGCTGCATTCGACTGGCGGCTATCTCGTCTATGCCTCGATGACGCATCAGTACGTTTTCGACTATCACGAAGGCGACATCTACTGGTGCACGGCGGATGTGGGCTGGGTCACCGGCCACAGCTATATCGTCTATGGCCCCCTCGCCAATGGCGCGACAACGGTCATGTTCGAAGGCGTGCCGAATTATCCCGATGAATCGCGTTGCTGGCAGGTCATCGACAAACACAAGATCAACATCTTCTACACGGCGCCCACAGCAATCCGCGCGCTGATGCAGAAGGGCGATGGCCCGGTGAAGAAGACATCGCGCGCCTCCCTGCGCCTGCTCGGTTCGGTCGGCGAGCCCATCAATCCTGAAGCCTGGGAATGGTATCACAAGGTCGTCGGCGACAGCCGCTGCCCGATTGTCGACACCTGGTGGCAGACGGAAACCGGCGGCATTCTCATCACGCCGTTGCCCGGTGCGACGGCGTTGAAGCCTGGCTCGGCGACCCGTCCCTTCTTCGGGTGCCAGCCGCAGATCGTGGATGCCGAGGGCAAGGTGATGGATGGCGCGACTGAGGGCAATCTTTGCATCGTTGATTCATGGCCCGGCCAGATGCGCACGGTGTTTGGCGATCACGAGCGCTTCATCCAGACCTATTTCTCCACCTACCCGGGCAAGTATTTCACTGGCGATGGCTGCCGGCGTGATGCCGATGGCTATTACTGGATCACCGGCCGCGTCGATGACGTCATCAACGTGTCGGGCCATCGCATGGGCACAGCGGAAGTCGAGAGCGCACTTGTCGCGCATCCCAAAGTGTCCGAAGCGGCTGTCGTCGGCTTCCCGCATGAGATCAAGGGACAGGGCATATTTGCTTATGTCACGCTGATGGCCGGTGAACATCCAAGCGCAGAATTGCGCAAGGAACTCATCAACTGGGTGCGCAAGGAAATCGGCCCCATCGCTTCTCCGGACGCCATTCAGTTTGCGCCGGGCCTGCCCAAGACGCGCTCTGGCAAGATCATGCGCCGCATCCTGCGCAAGATCGCCGAAAACGATTTTGGCGCGCTGGGCGACACTTCAACACTGGCCGATCCCAGTGTGGTGGACGATCTGGTCAAGAACCGCGCGGACGCTTGAGCCCTTCGGCTTCAGGCCTCTTGATTGCGGGCTGCCCCCATCATTGCGACAATGATGGCGCGCAGCCCGCGGATGCTTTCTCACGCGAACTGCGATATTAAGCTTACCGCAGCCGTGCTCCAGTCCCGGCTGGTATTGCGGTTCGGGAGCAAGTTCAGGTCATCATGTCAGCATCGAAAAAGCTCATCGCCTATCAGGGGGAACCCGGCGCCAATTCCCACATTGCCTGCAACAACGTTTATCCCGATTGGGAACCGCTGCCCTGCGCCACGTTTGAAGACGCTTTTGCCGCCATCACCGAGGGTACGGCGGCATTGGGGATGATCCCCATCGAGAATTCGATAGCAGGCCGTGTTGCCGATATTCATCATTTCCTGCCCAATTCGGGGCTGCACATCATCGGCGAATATTTCCTGCCGATCCGCTTCCAGCTGCTGGCGCTGCCTGAAGCCTCGCTGGCGACGATCAAGGACGTCTACAGTCACGTCCATGCGCTCGGACAGTGCCGCAAGATTATCCGCAAGCTCGGTCTGACGCCCATCGTGACAGGCGACACCGCAGGCTCAGCGCGTGAAGTTACCGAATGGAAGGATCCAACACGCGCTTCCTTGGCAACGGCGCTTGCGGGTGAAATCTACGGGCTGAAAACGCTAGTGGCGGAAGCCGAGGACGAGAAGCACAACACGACCCGTTTTATCGTTCTTTCGAAAACACCGCAGATTGCTGCGACTGGCAATGGAGCGGTCATCACCACCTTTGTTTTCCGTTGCCGCAACGTGCCAGCGGCGCTCTACAAATGCCTCGGCGGTTTTGCGACCAACGGCGTAAACATGACCAAGCTCGAAAGCTATATGGTAGGCGGCGAATTTTCTGCGACCATGTTTCTGGCCGACGTGGAAGGACATCCTGAAGACCTGCCGCTTCAGCGCGCGCTGGAGGAGTTGAAATTTTTTTCGGCGGAGCTAACCGTCATGGGCGTATATCCCGCCCATGAATTTCGAGGGGAACACGCACTCGGGAAAAACTGATATGGCCCCGCCGAACCTCGCGATTTTCTATCATCCGGACGGATTTGATACCAAAAACCGGCCCTTGATGGGGCGGCGCGCGGCCGGCAAGAGCTTTCTCGATGCATGGTTCGATCGGCGCAGTGCTGAGGAAACCTTTTGCCTTGCGGCGCGCGAAGAAGACTTCAAACATTTCGTCGACCACGCGAAGACCCGCCGCGTAACGGGCAAGGCAAACTGGCTTCGCCTGGACCGGCTGGAATCGGTGAGCCAGCCAGGCACGCTGTATTTCCCCGGTCCCGATATCGGGCAGAACGCCTGGCGTCGCCATCGGCGTGATCCTCGCGGCTTCAGCATTATGGGCGTGACACATACCATCTGCACCAAGGCTGTGATGGACGGAATATCGGAATGGCTCACCGCGCCCGTGGAGCCCTGGGATGCGGTCATTTGCACATCCAACGCTGTGCGACAGTCTGTAGATTATCTGCTCGCAGCTGAGCGCGAACATCTGGCCCGGCGAACCGGTGCAACCCGCTTTCCACAGCCGCAATTGCCTGTCATTCCGCTGGGCATCAACACGGCGGAATTTGCGGCCGACGACACGTTGCGCGGACAAACGCGCAAGAGTCTGGGTATTGGCGATGACGAGGTCGCGTTTTTGTTTGTGGGCCGTCTGTCGATCTACGGCAAGGCGCATCCGGCCCCGATGTTCATGGCGCTTGAACGGGCCGCCCAAAAATCCGGCAAGAAGCTCCATCTCATACTGGCGGGATGGTACGCGACCAAGGGACTCGAAAAAGCATTCCAGGATGGCGCAAAATTCTGGTGTCCCTCGGTTACGATTCATTTCGTTGATGGACGTGATGATGCAGCGCGTGGCGGCGCCTGGCGCGCGGGCGACGTGTTCGTGTCGCTTGTCGACAATGTGCAGGAAACCTTTGGCCTGACGCCTGTTGAAGCGATGGCCGCTGGCCTGCCGGTTGTGGTCTCCGACTGGGATGGCTATCGCGACAGCGTTCGCCAGAACATCGACGGCATACGTGTGCCGACCTTGCTTGCGCCGGCCGCATTCGGCGAAACACTGGTGGATCGCTATGCCGCCGATATCGACAGTTATGACGTTTATCTGGCGCGCACGACTTATAATGTCGTTGTCGACATCGATGCGACCGCTCAGGCTTTTGTCACGCTCATCAATGACCCAGGTTTGCGCCGGCGCATGGGCGATGCAGGCCGCGCGAGGGCTGTGGGCGACTACGATTGGCAGCAGGTTCTCGGCAAGTATGAAGGTCTGGCGGCCAAACTGGAAGATATCCGCAAGGCGGCGCCTGCCCCTGATGCGAAACAGCGCCGTGTCTGGCCTGCACGCCTCTCACCCTTCGAGATGTTTGCAAATTATCCGACCCGGACGCCCTTGCCGGGCGACCGCGTTCGGGTATTGAGCGAGCATGTTGAGCACGGCCTTGAAGGCATCCGGCAGGATACCAATGCGATCATCGACAATTCCGAAAACCTGCAAAAAAACCTTCGCAGTTTTCTTGCAAAACTGGGCACAGCAGAAATTGTGTTGTCGGATATTCTCAACAAACACGAGATGCCCGGTCGCATTCAACGCATTGCGCTGCTGATGCGCCTGGCCAAATTCGGCATCGTGAGGATCACGCCTGCCGAAGGGGTGATGTCGGTGAAGCCCGGCCCGGCGGACGGCTGAGCGGACAAAGGCGCGACTATTTCGTCAATTGCCTCTTTGGCTCATCCCATCTTGGCCCAACGCTTCCTGGCTATTGCCCAGGGACGTCCGTCAACAATTGCCAGTCCCAGCGCCACCGCCAGCATGCCCGTGATATGGCGCAATTCCAGCACTTCTCCGAGAATAAATGCCCCAAGCAGGACGGCAAAAGGCACCGAGATCATTGTCACCAGCGAAGCATTGGTCGCACCGGCTGTCGAGAGCAGGCGGAAAAACATGAAATGCGCCATGGCAGTCGAGAAAAGCCCGGCTGCAATGGCGCAAGCCCAGGCCGCAGCGCCGGGCGCGGGCAATGTCCACGGATGGTCAAAAAACGCCATCAGCGGCAGAAACATCAGCCCGGAAGCCATCAAGGTTCCCGCTGTCGCAGCCAGCGGCGGGACACCAAGTGAGCGGAAGCGCCGTCCCGCTACATTTCCGAAAGCAAAACAGATCGTCGACAACACGGCTGCAATCTGCGCCAACACGTTGCGATCCAGACCTTTCACCGCATCAAATCCAACCATTGTCGCGACACCGGCAAAGCCAACGAGCGTGCCAAGCAATTTCAGACCGGTGAGTTTTTCCTCGCGCGTCAAAAGATGCGCGACAAACAATGTCCAGAGAGGCATTGCGCCATTGAGAATGGCGGTCAGTCCCGCGCCAATATATTGTTGCGCCCAGCCGATGAGAAACATGGGAATGAGTGAATTTACCAATGCAACCACAATGAACCAGCCAAGGATATGCCGGTCCAGCGGAAGTTTTCCACCCGTCGCATAAAGAATCGCCATCAGAACCGAGCCGCCCAGCATCAAGCGGATGGCGCCCAGCGTCAGCGGCGGAAAATCTTTTATCGCAATGGCGACGAAAAAGAACGCTGCACCCCAAAGTGCGGCCAGGCCAATCAGCAACATCCATTCCTGAACGTTCATGGGCCGATTGTAATT
>CAMDKB010000030.1 GCA_945901195.1 Rhizobium sp. Q54 | reverse complement strand
TCTCCAGGGTTCGATGATCAAAAGTCCGCCCGTCGCGCTTCATAAAACAGCATACCATCAGCGATAAAAAAATCTACCAAATTATCGTCTTAATTACCGACTGCTGAGTAAGAACTCCGGCTTTATGTTCGCATTACGTTCCGAGGTTTACGTTCTGATTCAAGAGGAAATTCTTCATCTTTTTCCTCGTTATTCTGAAACTCTCTGATAGTGTGAAAATACAAATCAACCCATAGGGAGACGTCCATGAAAACCGGCGAAGCCATTGCCGAAATCCTGAAGCGCGAAGGCATTGAAATCCTGTTCGGCTATCCCGTCAATTCGATCTTCGAATATGTCGCGAAGGCCGGGATCAAGCCAATCATCGTGCGGCAGGAACGCATCGGCCTGCACATGGCCGATGCACTTTCGCGGCTGTCGTCGGGCAAGAAGATTGGCGCCTTTGCCATGCAGAGCGGACCGGGAACAGAAAACGCGTTTGGTGGCGTCGCGCAGGCCTATAGTGAAAGCGTGCCGCTGCTCGTGCTGCCGGGCGGTTATGATCGCAGGCTTGAAAATGTCGATCCGAATTTCTCTTCAGTGAAGAATTTCGCGCATGTCTCCAAATCCGTCGAGCAGCTTACATCGGGCATGGACATCGGCAATGTTTTCCGCCGCGCATTCACGCAATTGCGCAACGGGCGCGGCGGGCCTTGTATCGTCGAATTGCCCAAGGACGTCTGGTCTGAAGATGTGCCGGCGGATTTTGATTACAAGCCGGTCATCACCACGCGCTATGCGCCCGATGCTGAATCTGTGAAAGCGGCTGCGGAGCTTCTCAAAAACGCCAAACGCCCCGTGCTCTATGTGGGACAAGGCGTGCATTACGCGCAAGCATGGCCACAGGTGAAGGCGCTGGCTGAATTGCTCGGCACACCGGTGTGTACTTCACTTGAAGGCAAGTCCGCTTTTCCTGAGACGCATCAGCTTGCGCTCGGTTCAGGCGGCGCGGCGATGCCGAAAATGGTACGGTCTTTCCTCGACAATTCCGACGTAATTTTCGGCATCGGATGCTCGTTCGGCGAAACGCCGTTCGGCGTTCAGATGCCGCGCGGGAAAATCATCATCCACGCGACGCTCGATACAAAGCATCTCAACAAGGACGTGGAAGCGCGCGTGGGCCTGATCGGCGACGCCGGGCTGACGCTCGACGCATTGCTGGATGTTTTGCGCAAGGACATTCCCGCCAATCGCGACCGCGCTGCGACGGTGAAAGAAATCGCTGATATGCGCACGGAATGGATGGCCACGTGGCTGCCCAAACTGACTTCAGACGAAACGCCGCTGACCCCCTATCGGGTCATCAACGATCTCATGAATACCGTTGATGTGGCCAATACCATCATCACCCATGATGCTGGCAGCCCGCGTGATCAGCTGACGCCATTCTGGAAATCGACCACCCCGCTCTCCTACATCGGCTGGGGCAAGACGACACAACTCGGCTACGGCCTTGGACTTGCCATGGGCGCCAAACTCGCCTGTCCGGACAAACTCTGCATCAACGTGTGGGGCGATGCGGCAATCGGGTTTACTGGAATGGATTTCGAGACAGCGGTTCGCTACAAGATTCCGATCCTGTCAATTCTGTTCAACAATTTCTCGATGGCCTGCGAATTGCCGATCATGGAATATTCCACTAAGGCTTATCGCTCGACTGATATTTCGGGGAATTACGCCGACTTTGCCAAAGCGCTGGGCGGCTATGGCGAACGCGTGACAACGCCGGATCAGATAATTCCTGCGATCAAGCGCGGCATGCAGAAAAATGCCGAGGGTGTTCCGGTTCTGCTGGAGTTCATCACCTCGCAGGAACTCGCGCAATCGCGCTGGCCATATAAGGGCTAGTCAAACAATCTCTCTGGTGGCAGACTTCCGGGCGCAGCATGGTTCACGTGACTATGCTGCGCATTTTTTGGCGTTGCGTTTGCTGCTTGAAGGCAGAAGTCTTTCATGTCCGCACACTCGCCAGATCATAAAAGAAGAACACTAGGCGAGGGATGTTCATGGCCATCAAGCACCTGTTAGTGGCGGCGGTTGCCGCAACGACTTTTCTTCCGGTTGAGATTTGTGCGCAGGAATTTTACAAGGGCAAGACGATCCGTCTGGCCAGTGGCGTCAGCCCCGGGGGAGGGTTCGATCTGATCACGCGGACCGTCGGCGAATTTCTAAGTCGGAATGTGCCCGGCAATCCCACTGTCATTGCAGAAAACCGGCCGGGCGCAGGTGGCCGCGTGCTTGCAAACTGGCTCTATTCGGTCGCGGCCAAGGACGGCACAAATATAGGCATGATTGGCCCATGGACCGTTCTGGAGCCGCTCTGGGAAACTCAGGGCGCACAGTTTGATGCGTCCAAGTTCAACTGGCTTATCAACGCCAATCGCGAGGCGTCGAGCTGCGCGTTCTGGAAGGGGCGCGGTGTCGAAAACTTCGCGGACATGCGGAACAAGGAAGTCACCATCGGATCAAATGTGCCAACGTCAACCATGACCCAGGACGCAGTTGCACTGAATGTCATGCTCGGCACGAAGATCAAGATTGTGCAAGGCTACAAGGGCACGCAGGATACAATCCTGGCTGCTGAACGCGGCGAGGTCGATGGCGCGTGTGGCATGTGGGCGTCGAGCGTGACGTCCGCCTATGCAGGTGCTGTCAAAAGCGGCGAGCTCAAAATCGCGGTACAACTTGGCCTGGAAGACCATCCCGATTTCGAGGGCATCTACAATCCTGTACGGGCTGTGACCGATCCCGATGACAAGCTGGCGATGAAACTGATTTTCGGTCAGCTCGATATTGCTCGCCCGTTCGCGATGCCGCCCGACGTGCCCGAAGAGCGTGTCGCGCTTATGCGCAAGGCATTCTGGGAGACGATTCACGACAAGGATTTTATCGCGGCCGCAAAGCAGCGCGGATTTGTTTTCCGTCCGACAGAGGGAGAAAAAATTCAGAGCCTTATCGCGGAAATGTATGCGACGCCCAAACCTGTTGTGGAGAGGGTCAAGAAAATCCTGGGCTATTGAACAAAGAGGCGGCCTGCTGCCTTACATGGCCCCCATCGCGCGGCCCTTCATGGCTTCGTCCAGCTCGTTCATCTGCGCCATCAGACGGACGGGTGTATTGGCCGCGCCGAACAGATCGTAATTGTGCCGCTCGACGATCTCGAAGAAGAAGCGTTCGTCGAACATCCTCGTGTAGATGTGGTAGAACTCGCCGCCCTTCACCTTGTCATAGAGCACGCCGAGCGAGCGCATTTTGGTGAGGATGTCAGGCGCGATGTCATAGCGAGCTTCAAGGTCTTCATAATAATTTCCGGGAATTGCCAGAAACTCGACTCCTGCCGCCTTTGCCTTCTCGACGAATGCAAAGAGGTTGTTGGTGGAAAATGCAATCTGCTGCACTCCCGATCCACCAAACGTGTCGATGAAGCGGGAAACATTGGTTGCGCCGCCGTCGCCGATATTCATGGGAATACGCACGCTTTTGTCAGGCGAACCCAGGACGCGGGAATAAAACGCGCCATAGGGGTCAGCCAACTCCACCTGCGGCTCATCGTTAAACCCGAGAATTGTCTTGTAGAAAGTGACCCACGACAGGAACTCGGAGCGCCTCACCACATTGGATATATGGTCGAGCGTGTTTAAAGGGCCGGCGGCATCACGCGCGCTGTCAAAAACAAAGTCCCTGTCCCAATTGGAGGGCGAGCTGCCATCCTTGGGTTGACGCGGCATGAAATAGACTAGCGAATTTTCAAGACCGGCGACGGCAGGTATCAAGGCCTCTCCGGGACCGACGCGCCCATAATAGGTCGGCGCGCCCAGCGCATTGGCGCGATCGAGCGCGCGCTTGGGGTCGTCAAAACGCAGGGCCAGCGCGCACACAGACGTCCCGTGCAGCAGATAGAACGAATGTGCAAAGCCATCCTGTTCACGATTAAGCACGATGTTGAGATCGTTCTGGCGGAAGAGTTCTACATCCTTCGAGCGATGATGGGCGACACGTGTAAATCCCAGACCTTCGAGCAGGCTCGCCAGACGCGTCGCCTCAGTATGTCCGGCAACGAATTCCATGAATTCGATACCGTCGATGACGGGGCTCGCCGGCAAGGGCTGGCCTATCGACAACGTGCGTTCTCCACGTTCTGTGCGCACGCCGTCGATAGTCTCTCCCAGGGCCTGGAGTGCGCGCATACCGTCGCGGGCGATCGCCGGGGCTGGCGCGCCACGAAATTGATCGTTGAAGATTTCCAGCGACAGGGGACCGTCGTATCCGGTCGCGACACAGGCGCTGACAAATTCCTGAATGGGATAATCACCCTGACCGGGAAAGCAGCGATGATGGCGGGACAGCGACATCGGGTCCATCACGATATCTGGCGCATCGGCAATCTGCACCAGCGCAATGCGATTTGCCGGGATGTTAGCCAGTGGCGCGAGCGGATTTTTCCGCACGCAGATATGGTAGGAATCCAGAACGATACCAAGATTGGGGCGGTCAGCTTTCTGCACAATATCCCAGGCCTGCATCCAGTCCCTGACATAACGGCCCCAGGCGAGCGCCTCATAGCCAATGGAAAAGCCGCGTTGCGCCGCCAGATCAGCCAGTTCGCCAAGGTCTTTGGCGATCACATCAAAATCGCCGGACGCTTCTTCCATCACGCTTGAGCAGATACACAGCGCCCGGGTGCCAAGCTCCTCCATCAAATCAAATTTGCGCTGCGCACGCTCGAAATTGCGAGCGCGCATGGGCTCCGGCATGCCCTCGAAATCTCGCATAGGCTGCAGCGCGATGATCTCCAGTCCCAGATCCTGCGCGCGGGCGCGCACATCCCGGGGACGGCCGCTGAAAAACGTCAGGTCATTTTCAAAGATTTCGACGGCTCGAAAACCCGCCCGCGCTGCTGCCGCAAGCTTGGCCTCGAGCGTTCCGCCCATCGTTACTGTGGCGATAGACCATCTGAGCATGTCCGGGCGTCCGCACGTTTCGGGAATCGATGCGTGCAAGTTAGCGCAGGTTCGCCCACGGCGCGAGATTGATTTGAAGCTTGGCGTCAGCGCAGTTTGCCCGGAGCATCTGCCCAAAGCAACACAATGGTTACCATTTTGACCGGGATTTCTTGACCAATTTAGTCAATTGGGTCTCAATTATCAGCCGGTGTTGCGTTGCGTATGGGTTCCATTTGGCATGGCCGAAGAAATCGACGAAGGTCAGGTTGTTCCCACGTTTCCGGCGCCCCGTGCCGAATACGATATCAATCGCGATCTTTTGCCCGGCACGATCGCGCCCGCCGCCAGAGTGCCGGCGCCATTTTTCCCCAATTTCAACTTGCCGGAAAACGAGCGTCTCGAAATTGCTCACCGGTGGCTGCGCGCGCGCAGAATTCCGGAACAGTTTGAAATGGTGAAAATGGTCCTGGCCGCGACCGAACCGAGCGATCATGATCGCCTGCTGGCAAAATTCGGGAATTCAGAAATTGCCGCAAGCGTAAACGCCGCCAAATATCTGGACACTATTTACTGGCTATCGCGCGCTACATTTCCCGTGACCCTGTTGGGGTTGCACCTGTCTCCGCCGCGCCAGGTTCTGGATATCGGCGCCGGTGGCTATCATTTTTTAGCGATGTGCAAGGCACACCAACATGGCGTCACCACTGTAGATTTGGCCGAGCCCGTCGGGAACGATACAGTGAACCCCCTGCCCATGTACGCCGCGTTGGCGGAATTGTTTGGTATTCCCCGGCATGGGCATTGCGTCAGGCGACAACAGCCCTTGCTGACATTGCCTAACAAATTTCACGTCATCACCAGCTTTCTTGCCATGTTCAACCGAGAATGGGACAGCGCGGGCACAGACGCTGAATATTTCGACATTGATGACTGGCGCTTCTTTCTCAACGATCTGGCAGACAACCAATTGATGTATCCAGCGCTGATCCATCTTGAGATGAATGCGCTGACGGAGGGTGACGCCCTGACCAAATACGACGCGCCGGATATCTGGGCCTTTTTCGAGCGCAACGGCGGGGTTCGTGGCCGCGGCGGCGCCAAGGGCGCGATCACCTTCGAACTGCCGGAGCACCGCAGGTTCGTGTGACCAGCAGACTTTGCATCGCCTGATATCGCGGGTAGAAGTAATTTCATTCGGCCAGCAGCCGCCGATCCAACACATTCGTCCCTGGGGAGTGCTATATGGCGTTGCAATCGCGCGCAGCCGTGATGACCGCTTTGCGAAAAACGGAAATCCGCGAATTCGATCTGCCGGAGATCGGGCCGGACGCCGGCTGGCTCAAGATCGCCGTCAACGGCATCTGCTCATCCGACTGGAATATGTACAACAATGACAAGCCCGGCCCGCGCATTCTGGGCCATGAAATGGTCGGAACAATCGACCGGCTTGGGCCGGCGGCTGCCTATCGCTGGGGCGTTGAGGCAGGTGACCTTGTCGCGCTCGAGGAATATCTGCCCTGCGGCCATTGCGAATATTGCCGGGCGGGTGAAATTCGTTCGTGCATGGCGACCGACCAGCGCTTTTCCGGCGGCATTCGCTACGGCTCGACGCCGCTGAAAGTCGCCCCCTCCCTTTGGGGCGGTTACAGTCAGTACGTTTACATGCCGCCGCGCACCATCATCCACAAGGTGCCGAAAAACGTGCCTCCACGCATCGCCGCGATGTGCCTTCCGGTCGGCAATGGCTTTCAATGGGCCCGTTTCGATTGCGGCGCGGGGCCGGGTAAAGTGGTGGTGATCCAGGGGCCGGGCCAGCAGGGGCTCGGCTGCGCGCTGGCCGCGCGTATCTGTGGCGCAGACATGGTCATCGTATCCGGCCTCTCGCACGACAGTGGCCGTTTCGAACTGGCGAAGAAATTTGGCGCGGATCACACCGTGGCAGTGGACAAGGACGATCTTCTGGAAACAGTCGCGGACCTGACGGGCGGGCGCATGGCCGATATCGTGATCGACACAAGCGGCCTTGGACCCAAAAACATCAATCCTTCCCTTCGGCTGCTTCGCAAGCGGGGCGTGATGGCGACCATTTCACGCAAGGGTCCGGCCGAAAATTTCGATGCGGAATTGCTGATAGGCCAACAACTCACCTTGAAGGGTTTGCGCGGACACAGCTATGATGCGGTGGAAATGGCTCTGCGCGCCATGGCTTCGAAGAAGTATCCTTTCGAGCTGATGTCGACGCATCTGATGGGGCTTGATCAGGTTGATCACGCGCTGCAGATGGTCGGCGGACAACTCGAAGAAAAATCAATTCACGTATCGATTGATCCGTGGATTTAAGAACTCACCAAGGAGAAACCTCATGCTCACTCGTGAAGACAATGACCGTCTGACCCGTGTCGGCCCAGGAACACAAGGCGGCGACCTGTTCCGCCGCTATTGGCAGCCCGCCGCCATGTCGAGCGAATTGCCTGAAAATGATGGCGCGCCGCTGCGGGTGCGGTTGCTCGGCGAAGACCTGATCGCGTTCCGCGACAGCGATGGCAATGTCGGCCTCGTCGATGCTTATTGCCCGCACCGGCGGGCGCCGATGTTCTTCGGACGCAATGAGGAATGCGGATTGCGCTGCGTCTATCACGGCTGGAAGTTCGACAAGAACGGCGATTGCGTCGACATGCCTTCAGAGCCTGCAGGGACACCGCTGCAAGCGAAGGTGAAGATCAAGTCCTATCCTGTTGTTGAAAAGGGCGGCGTGCTGTGGACATACATGGGCCCAAAAGAAACCATGCCCGAGCCGCCAGACTACGAATGGATGCGCGCACCTGCGACACATCGCAATGTCACCAAGACTTTTGAGGACTGCAATTATCTGCAAGGCCTCGAAGGCGGGCTTGACACGGCTCACTCGTCTTTTGCGCACAACAACTCGCTTGGCAACAAGGACGAAATGCGGCTGAAGGATCGTTCGCCCCGGCTTGACGTGGAGCGCACGGATTATGGCTATTATTACGTGTCATTCCGCGACCAGAAGAATGGCAATTATTACATGCGGATCTATCACTATGTCATGCCGGCGCAGCAATTCCGTGGCGGTATTCACAAGTTTGACGGCACCCGGCGCGAATATCCCGAACTCAACGGGCACATCTGGGCGCCGATCGACGACAACACAACCTTTGTCTACAACTGGACATGCGCCTACGACGAAAATTGCAAATTTGACGAAGCCAATTGTGTTGACCGCGAATATTTTTACGGACGCGGCCCAAGTGAAATGATCCCCGGCACCTTCAAACTGAAGGCCAATCTGTCGAACGATTTCTTCATCGACCGGCAGATGCAGAAGACCAGGAACTTCACCGGTATCGTCGGCATCAACACGCAGGACTTTGCTCTCCAGGAAGGCATGGGGCCGATCTGCGATCGCACTCAAGAGAACCTTGGCACATCAGACAAGGCTATCGTGCAAATGCGCCGCCTTCTGCTCGAAGCAGCGCATGACGTTGCTGCAGGCAAAACGCCACGCGGGACCGATCCCAAGGCCCACGCCAGTATCCGTCCTTATGATGGCTTCATGAAAACAAGCGACGACTGGCAGCAGGTATTCGGCAAGGAAATCGTGGCCAAGTGGTGACAGGTTTCCCGACACTGAAGAGGCCCGCGTGCGGGCCGTCTCGAAGGGCGGGGCAAGTCAAGACAAAGAACAATGAAATCGCCCTCGTGATTCGAGAACGCGGCTATGCTGTTCTCGCAGCACGAGGCAAAAAAAATTGGAGGAAACATGAGAAGCCAGCCCGTAACAATGTCGATCGCGCTCTCCAACAACGAGCGCACACGCCCCATTCTCGAAGGTCGCCACCAGCCCCAGGGCATCAACCTCGTACCGACGATGGTTCATCCCTCGGAAATGTTTCTGCGCCAATTGAAGTTTGCCGAATTCGACGTGTCGGAAATGTCGTTATCCTCACTCTGCATTGCCAAGGCGCGCGGCGATGACCGCTTTGTGGGCCTGCCGATCTATACGGCGCGCATGTTTTTTCACACGCGTATTTATGTGCACAAGGATCGCGGCATCGGGAAGCCAGAAGATCTGAAGGGCAAAAAGATCGGCGTACCTGAATATCAGCAGACATCGGCTCTATGGTCGCGCGGGATATTGCAACACGAATGGGGGGTCCACGCGCGGGATATCGAATGGTTCATGGAGCGCACGCCGGAAATCAGCCACGGCGGCTCGACTGGCTTCACTCCGCCCGATGGCGTCAAGATCAACCAGATTCCACTGTCATCAAACATCGGCGAAATGTTGCTGAAGGGCGAACTCGACGGTACGCTGCTCTATCTCAACGCGCCCAATCTGGTTGACCGCAGCACTGCCGACATCAACGATGTCTGCAAGCTGATGTTCCCTGATCGCATGGCGGAATCAGCTCGCTATTACAACAAGACCGGCATCTATCCGATCAACCATTGCATGGTGATCAAACGTGAAGTGCACGAAAAACATCCGTGGGCTGCGGTCAATATCTACCAGGCTTTCATGGCGGCCAAAGCGGAAGTCGAGCGCAGCGCGCAGAAAACCGTCGAGGATTATACCGCGTGTGGCCTCATCGAGCCCAAGGCGGACAAGATGTTCGGCGCTGATCCCAAGGCCTATGGCGTTCGCGCATCTCGCAAGGTGATAGAGACCATAGCTCAATTTGTGCATGAACAAGGCCTGACCAACAGGCAGGTGAAGGTTGAGGAATTGTTCGCGCCGTCGATGCTGGAATTGTAACAGCGCCTGTTGCTTCGTTCGTCACACACAATAAGCGAATCTCATCAAAACAATTGATGTCATCGCTGCCAAGGCGACGCGCCGCGCGGGGATGACATCAACTACAATTTGCAAAGCGTTTACTGGACACGCGATTATTTCGGCTCAAGACCTGTCGCTTTGGCATTTGCTGCGATCATATCCTTCTGCCTGTTCAAGGAAGCTTGAAACTCATCGGCTCCACCGGGATTGACCACTTGCGCTGTAGCGGCGAGCCGCCGCCCCACTTCTGGATCCCTGGCTGCCTCAACCACATCAGCGCCAATGCGGCGGCGCAATTCCAGGCTCAGGGTCGGCGGTCCAAACAGACCGACAAGACCTTCCAGTTCGAGACCAGCAAAACCGAGTTCCTCGACTGTGGCGATTCCCGGGGCGACATCGGCGCGCTGGCGGTTGGTCAGCGCCAGCAGAGTGATGGAATTATTCTGCAAAGCCGGCTGAAAAATCGCGAGCGAGGCCATCATGAATTGCAGGCGGCCAACTGCGAGATCATTTACGCCCTGCACGATATCGCGATAGGGCACTTTCACGAGTTGTAGCTTTTGGGCCTGGAAAAATCCGTCCGTCACCAGTTCGGCTGTCCCTGGCACCACCGCATAATCCACCTTGCCGGGATTGGCCCGCATGTAGTCTACAACTTCCTTCAGGTTGTTCGCGCCAATCGATCTGGCGGAGGCAACTGCAATGATGGTTTCAGAGACCCGCGCAATCGGCAGGAGATCGCGAACCGGATCATAGGGAAGTTTTGCATAGCGGTGCGGATGCACGGCAAAAGAGCCTGAAGGCGCAAAAAACAAGGTGTGGTCGTCATTGGCGGTCGCGAAGGCCGTGAGCGCCGGCAGGCTGTCGCCGCCCGGCCTGTTCTCGATGATGACGGCCTTGCCCCATTTTTTCTGAACACGTTCGGCAATCAGGCGACCGCCAATATCCGCCCCCGCACCAGCACCGAGCGGAACAATGAATTTCACGGTCCGCACGGGCCATTCCTGCGCCTGCGCGGGTGAAGACATGAGCAGCGGCAGCAAGGCAGCTGCATACAAAAAGCCCATTGAAAACTTCGGCAGCATCATTTCCCCCCCCTTGGGCCGCCTTGGCGCGGCCTTTGGGGGAAAGTTACCCGAAGCGACGGGGATGCGCTACAGCAACATCAATCCTTGCGCGGCAGGCCCATCAATTTGGCAATGGCGGCGACCTGGGCTTCCTGCTTCTCGATAGCGGCCGTGAATTCGTCGGAGCCTGCCGGATTGGGCGACTGGCCGGTTGCCGAAAGCTTCGACGCAATTTCCGGATCGCTGGCTACCGCGACAATATCCTTGGCGATGCGGCGGCGCAGCTCAAGCGACATAATCTTCGGGCCAAACGCGCCTACAAGGCCTTCCAGCTCCAGCGAGGGGAAGCCCGCTTCGGCAGAGGTTGGCACGTCCGGGAAAATTTTCACGCGTTCGCCGCCCGTCACGACAATCAGCTTGGCGGCGTTGCTCTGCATGGCCGGCTGCAAGATGGCCAGCGACGACATGGAGGCCTGCACACGATCTGTGCCCATATCCGTCGCGCCCTGAACCAGATTCGTATAGGGCACCTTGACGATGTTGACGCCGACAGTTTTGGTAAAACCATCCCAGACAAATTCCGTAATGCCCGGTACGACCACGACATTCATCTTGCCAGGCGCGGCCTTGGCCTTTTCGACAAATTCCTTCAGCGTGTTGACGCCGAGCGAGGACGAAATCGCCAGACCGATCAATGTGTTCGAGAATCTGGCAATGGGCAGCAATTCTGTCGGGCGGTCGTAACCTAGCTTGTCGTGCCGATAGGGGTGCGGTGTGAAATTCCCCGACGGTCCAAACAGCAGCATGTGATCGTCCTGCGCGCTGATCACCTGTCGGATGGCGATAAGGCTGTCGCCGCCCGGACGATTTTCGACAATCGCGCCCTGGGGCCAATATTTCTGCAACTTGTCAGCAGCAAGCCGCGCGCCGATGTCTGCGCCCGCGCCTGGAGCAAATGGAACGATGAATCGCACGACACGGGTCGGCCATTGCTGGGCCTGCGCAGGCAGCGAGGCCATCAGCGTTACGGTCGACAATGCCGCCGTCAGAACCGAATACGTCCAAATACTGTTGCGCTTCATTTGGTATTGCTCCCGCGATTTTTGCGGCCACGTTGGGCCCGGTCCATGTTGAAGTTCCCCGGCCCACAGATAAAGGGGATTTCGTGGGTGGCAAAGGGAAAACTGGCGCACCGCCTTGCCTCCGGGGCGCAAAAACAGCATGATCAAAGCCTAGTTGCACGAATTATCATCAACAACAGAGATCGTTACATGAAAACTGCATGGCTGGCGCTATCAACTCTAATCGGCATCGTCCCGGCGGCAGCGCAGGAGGCTTATCCGAATCGGGCGATCACGTTCATCTGCGCCTATCAGGCTGGCTCGTCCTCAGATGCAATCGTGCGATTCATGGCCGAAAAGATCAGGCCTCTGGCTGGCCAGACCATCGTGGTGGAAAACCGGCAAGGCGCCAACGGCGCGCTGGCGACCGAGGCCATCATGCGCGCCAAGCCGGACGGGCACACCATCTTCATTCATTCCCCGGCAGCGATCACCGCCAATGACTCGCTTTTGAAGACGCCTCCGGCCAATACCCGCACCGGCCTCAAGGTCGCCGGCACCATCAACCGGCAGGCCTTCATGCTGGCCGTCGATACCACCCAGCCCTATAAAACTGTCGCTGAGCTCACCGCCGCCCTCAAGGTCAAGGGCGCCAAGGCGACTTATGCAACCTACGCCACCACGGCGACAATCGCCGGCGCGCTCTACAAGGCGGCGAATGGAATTGACCCGGTGGAGGTCGTCTATCGTGTTGGCGCGCAAAGCCTCAACGACATGCAGAGCGGCACGCTGGATTTCGGTATCTATGATCCGTTGTTTGCGCTGTCGCAGGAGCGCGCAGGGCGGTTCCGCCTGCTCGCCATCGTCTCGCCGGAGCGATTTCAGACCGCCCCCAACGTGCCGACCTTCCGGGAGCTCGGCATGGACATCGTGCTGATGGGCTGGTGGTCCGCCATAGTTCCCACAGCTACGCCCAAGCCGATTACGGACCAGATCAACAAATGGGTCGATGCGGTGGTTGCGCAGGAGGACACCAAGAAATTCCTCAACACCATCGGCGCAGAACCGTGGACAATTTCGCAGGAGGAAGCGAACAAGCTCTACCAGAGCGAATTTGCGAATTACGGCAAGGCCGTCGCGGCAGCGAAAATGGAAAAGCAATAAGGCCATTGGTTGGCCGTGACAGAATATGCAGCACTGTGTAATGAAGTCGGGACTCCGGCATTTCATTACACCGGAAACAGAATTCAGGAGGACCTATGGACGATCGCGTCACCAAAGGCGGGGCTACACCCGGCGACATCGGACACAATTCGGAAGCGCTCGATGAGAAGCGCACCAAGATGTACCACAACAAGAAGGACCGCGTGTTCGTGCGCGGCATTCAGGGCGAATACAACGTCCAGCAGGAGCTTGATCGCCTGCGCGCGGTTCCCCGGGTGCGCAAGGCCAAGGGCAATTCCTTCATCGATGGCCCACAATGCTTCTCGCGCCATTATATCGAGCCGAAGGATGGCATCACCCAGACCTTCCATATGCATCTGGAAGAATACGCGCCGGGCGCCTCTTCTCAAAAGCATGGCCATGTGAACGAAGCCGCCTTCTACATTCTGGATGGTGAAGGCTACGAGATCCACGACGGCATCCGTTACGACTGGAAGGCGGGCGATATCGCCATAGTGCACAACAATTGCGTGCACCAGCATTTCAACGCCTCGACAGACAAGCCGGCCCGCGCCCTCGTCATCAAGACCAAGCCGATGTATCTCTTCCTCAACATGCTCTTCCAGAAGACCGTGAAAGAGCGGCCTGTGGACGTAACGCCGGAATGCGAAGGGTTTGTCGCACGCGAGGAAGAACAGGACTTCAATCACCCCAAGGGAGGCTATTGATATGGCCTGGGGTGAAACTGCAGCCTGGCTCGAAGGCAAGGAAAACGAGCGCAATTATCAGCGCCTGCTCGACGACGCGCGCGACGCGCCCACGCGCAACGCCCGCCGCAAGAAGATCGTTCGTCCCTCGGAAATGCCATGGGAAATGTCGCGACAGGGCTTGCTCAAGCATCTCATGAACGAGAGCATGAACACGCGCATCGAGACGATGGACTCCTACATGCAGATCATTCCGCCGGGTTCACGCTCGGGCAAGCACCGGCATCTGGCGGAAGAATGCGTCTATGTGATCGAAGGCAAGGGCTTCGACATCCATCAGGATTGCGATGTCGAAATCGGCGACGTGTTTGAATGGAAGCCGAAGAAGGAAACCCAAAAACTTGAATGGGAAGCGGGCGACTATATCTACGTCCCTCCGATGACCATCCATCAGCATTTCAATGCTGATCCTTCAAAGCCCGTGCGTCTGATTTCCTGCACTGCGCGCATATTCCGGCAGATGGGCCTGAACACCCTCGACCAGCTGGAAGACGCACCGGAGTTCGATCCCTATGTCACGCTGAATGCGGATGTGATCCGCGATTATTTGCGGGGTGAGAAGGCAGCGTGACAGGCGTCGACAAGCGCCTGTTTCCCGGCTGACAAAGATAGTGCATCCGCTACATTGTGTCCGCGCCCCGATGGGACGCTGGATTGAAGCCACGGGTGAGTGCAGCGAACCCGTGGACAAGAAAAACCCGAGGCTTCGCCCCGGCGGGGCGAAGGATTTTCCGCGACTTCCCGGCACGCAGTTCGACAGCACATCCGCGTTTGGCCACATGCAAATTCCTCTGCCCCGTGTTCCGGGCAGGGCAATGGCATATGGGCATCCACGGGTTCGCTGCGCTCACCCGTGGCTACTGTCTTGCGCCCCGTCGGGGCGCTGGATTGGCCACCCCGGTCCCAGGCAAGGCATGGCTAACTATCAATCGTCCCGAACAGACATTCCCGGCCGCAGCCCTGGGATCGGCATGCCAAACCAGCGCTAACATGCACACGATTTCTTGAATGACACCAACGGTGATGAAATTTGGCTCATCGCTGTTTTTGACATCCCTGCCCTGCTGTCCTATCCCGCCCAGCACATGGACAAGCTGCCGCCCCTGCAAAACCTCCTGCGCCTTTTCGCTATCTCTCCGGGCGAATTGCTGACGGTCGCCACTGCCACAGCGGGGGGCATGGCTTTTGTCTGGCTGAACATCCCGGGCGGTGCGATTTCGGGGTCGGTGATTGCCGTGGCGCTATTGTCGCTCACAGGCCATGCGCACGGGCTTGGGCCGGTCTTGCGTGTCACGGGCCTCTGCATGGTCGGTGTGGCCGTCGGCGCGATTGTCGGGCCTGATACATTTGCCAATATGGCGGCCTACCCGTTCAGCGTACTGGCGATGGCAATCTGCGTGGTCGTGATGACGGCGGTGGCCACGGCGCTCTGGATGTATGTGATGGGCTGGCCGTTTTCTTCGGCGCTCCTTGCCTCTGTTCCAGGCTCGATGAGTTATATCGTGTCCGTGTCCATCACCATGGGCAAGGACGCAGCGCGCATCGCTGTTGTGCAGATGTCGCGCGTTGTGTTCCTCGTTACCCTGCTGCCCTTGATCGTCGCCTGGGACATGCATGGCCGCACGGTCCAACTGCCGCCCATTCATTATGATCCGCTTGTCGTTACGCTCATTGTCCTTGCGCTCGGCATTGCCGCGGGATGGGTGTTTGAGAAGCTTGGCTCCACCGGCGGCTTTCTCCTCGGCGGAATGCTCGTTTCGGGGTTTGCGCATTATATCGGCTGGGCGCCGGGCCGCTCGCCGGACTGGGTGATGAACGCCGGCCAAATTATTGTAGGCGCCTGGACCGGCTCGCGCTTTTCCGATTTCGACTGGAAGCTTTTCTGGCGCATCATTTATGGCACGATGCTTGGTGTCGGCTCGACAATGTTGATCGCCATCGGCTTTGCTCTTGCCTCATCCTATCTGTTGAAAGTGCCTTTCGGCGCAGCGCTGATCGGCTATTCGCCGGGCGGGCTGGAGGCGATGGTCGTGCTGTCGCTGGCCTTGGGTGTCGATCCCATTTTCGTGACTGCACATCATTTCGCGCGCTATTTCATCATCAACGCGTCGCTGCCTTTCATCGTTCCGCGCTTGCTGAAAATGGAAGATGCGGCGAAACTCGCTGCGCAAACGAAACCGAATCCGAAGGAAACACCGGGAGTATAGAAATGCTATTGCGTACAACGCTTACGTCGCCTTTCGGCCGCAAGGCCCGGCTCGCAGCGCTGCGTCTGGGCCTGACAGATAAAATCAAGCTGACCGACGCCGACCCGATGAATCCGGACGACGTACTGCGCAAGGACAATCCGCTCGGAAAAATTCCCGCGCTCATTCTCGACAACGGACAGGCTGTCTTCGACAGCCGCGTTATCCTCGAATATCTCGATCATATGGCGGGCGGCGGAAAAATCATTCCGGCCGATTTCGATGGACGTATCAAGTGCCTTACCCTGCAGGCGCTTGGCGACGGCATCATGGATGCGGCGATTCTCATAGTTTATGAATCGCGCCATCGCCCGGCAGAGATTCACCACAAGCCCTGGCTCGACTACCAGCGCGGCAAGGTGGATCGTAGCATTGCCGCCCTCGCGGCCAATCCGCCGGATCCCAAAACCTTCAACGCCGGCACGATCGCGATTGCCTGCGCCCTCGCCTATCTCGATTGGCGCAAGCAGGTCGACTGGCGCGCCTCGCACCCTGCACTGATCGGTTGGCTTGATGCCTTCCGCGCTCATGTGCCTGAATTCGATCAGACCGCCGGGCCGGTGTGAGACGACAATGTCTGCAGTGCGGCTCATGTTGGCCGCCTGCATTCTGGTTATTAATGGATGCGACATTTTTCATGTGCAAGCTCACGCCGTAACTTCATAAGACATCGCCATGATCACCCGCCGCGCCTTTCTCCGGTTGCTCGGATCCGCTGCCGTGCTGGGCTCGGCGGCGTCGGTTTATGGCGTGATCATCGAGCCCTTTTTTCACCTGCGCGTTAAGCATTATGCTCTTACGCCGCCGCACTGGCCCAAAGACTTTCCCCTGCGCATCGCCATCGTGACCGATATTCACGCGTGCGAACCTTGGATGAATGAGGAGCGGGTCAAGAATATCGTTGCAATGGCGAATGATCTGGGCGCCGATTGCATTCTTCTGCTGGGCGATTACATCGCGACTCACAAGTTCCAGGTGAATCTTCCTGCGCAAGCCTGGGCCAAAGCGCTGGCCCAATTGAAGGCGCCTCTTGGTGTGCATTCGGTTCTCGGCAATCACGACTGGTGGAGCGACGGTGACGCCATGCGCCGTGGCGAAGGTCTGCCCGCCGCAGGTAAAGCGCTTCAGGATGCAGGCATCAGGGTTTACCAAAACGAGAGCATCCGCCTTGAAAAGCACGGACAGCCGTTCTGGCTTGCAGGCCTTGGCGATCAGATTGCGTTCATTCCGCTTCGCGGCTGGCGGCACCCCAAATATGGAATCGATGATCTGCAGGGAACCCTGGCTCAAGTGACCAGCGACGACCCCATTTTGCTGATGGCGCATGAACCTGACGTTTTCCCGCGAGTTCCCGAGCGCGTTTCGTTGACGCTGAGCGGGCACACGCATGGCGGCCAGATCAGCCTGTTCGGATGGACGCCCGTCGTGCCCTCTCGATATGGATCACGCTACGCTTATGGTCACAAGATCGAGGAAGGGCGCAATCTCATTGTCTCGAGCGGGCTTGGCTGCTCAGGCATACCAGTGCGGATCGGCGCTGCGCCAGAAATCGTCTTGATTGACCTTGGCTCAGCGCGCGGCGCATGAAATCAGCCCCTCCCCATCGTTTCACCATACGGGTGTATTATGAGGACACAGACTTTTCGGGCGTAGTCTATCACGCTTCCTACCTTCGCTTCATGGAGCGCGCGCGCACGGAATATCTGCGCGAACTTGGCATTCACCAGCAGGCTATATTCGAAGGCTCACAAGGCGTGAGTTTCGGTTTTGCAGTGCGGCGCATGGAAATCGATTTCCTGAAGCCCGCGCGCATGGACGACCTCCTGGACGTGACGACTTCAGCTGCAAAGATCGGCGGCGCATCGATTGATCTTGTTCAGCAGGTGATACGCGGCGAAGACCTGCTGATCGCAGCCCGTG
>CAMDKB010000029.1 GCA_945901195.1 Rhizobium sp. Q54 | reverse complement strand
CCACCTTCGTGAATTTCTACGAAGAGGCGGTGAAGGCGAGTCAGGACTTCCGCAAGGAATATGACTCGATGATGAACGTGGTGAAGTGGTCGGATATGCCATTCGAACGTTCGCCCGATGGCCTGATCAAGCACATCATCAACGAGCGCATGAACACCAAGGAGATGTGCCTCGACATCTACATGCAATTTCTGCCGCCGGGCAAAGCCTCGGGCATTCACCGCCATTTGTCGGAGGAAGTCTTTTATGTCGTGGAAGGTCATGGCTACGATCTGCATTGGGATGTGAAATTCGACTGCAAGGACACCATGGAATTTGAATGGGAAACCGAGCCCAAGAAATTCGAATGGAAGGCTGGCGATTTCGTTTATATCCCCCCTTATTGCGCGCATCAGCATTTCAATGCGGATACGGCGAAGGAAGCGCGCATTATCGTGGTTAACAGCCGCATTGTGAAAGCGATGGGCCTCGACTGGTTCGAACAGCTCGAGAATGCTGAAGGGTTTTGATCAAACCAATGTGCGGTGAACTGGAAGAGGACGGCCCCACAAAATATGAGGAAATGCTCTATACGCGCTTCCTCGCCCACGCCAATTCCATATTGTCCGGGCAGACGCGCCAAAACTCTGCGCAGGACAGCGAAATCATTTCTACAATCGAAAAACTCTTCACCGATGCGTTGTCTCGTGCGGTGAAAGATGCGGAAAATGTTCATCCGGACCGGCAATATTCATTGCTCTCCATGCAGCCACTGGTCTTCGCTCGCCTTGCCGGCTTCTTGGCTGGCCATCTGTCCTTGCAGGAAGATCCACTGCGCAAGGTGATGGAAGCCATGATGCATGGCTATGGCGAAGCGGAGGAAATGGATACGCGCGGCGGACATGATCATGGCGAGGGCTTACATAGCCATTAGAGCCCCTTGCCGCCCTCCCTGCAGCAGGCTAAGCAATCAAAAAACACCAACAGTCCCGGGAGTCCCTTATGCCTAGCGCGTTATTCTCGCCGATCAAACTGCGTGGCCTTGAGCTCGCCAACCGCGTGGTTCTGTCCCCGCTCTGCCAGTTCATGGCCAAGGACGGCACGGCGCAGCCCTGGCATTTCATGAACGCCTATCATTATGCAGTCTCCGGCGCCGGGCTCATCATTCTGGAGGCTACCGGCGTCGAGGATGTCGGCCGCATCACGCCTGGCTGCCTTGGCTTGTATTCGGACGAAAACGAAGCAGCGTTGACCCAACTCATCAAGGGTATACGCAGCTATTCGAACACGCCCGTCGGCATCCAGCTTTCCCACGCTGGCCGCAAAGCCTCCACACGCCCCACATGGGAATTGCACAAGGGCAACAATGTCTCGATCGAGGATGGCGGCTGGGACGTTACCGGGCCGACGACCGAACCATTTGGAGAGGGCTGGCCGACCCCCATCTATCTCGACGAGCAGGGCCTGACACGCGTGCTCGACAGCTTCGTGCAGTCGACGCGACGCGCCCAACGCTGCGGCTTCGACATGATCGAAGTCCATGTGGCGCATGGCTATCTTTTGCACCAGTTCGTTTCGCCCATGTCCAACAAGCGGACTGACAAATACGGTGGAAGCCTCGAAAACCGCATGCGTTTTCCGCTCGAAGTCATCGCCGCCATGCGCGCGGCCTTCCCGGCTGAAAAGCCCATCGGGGTCCGCATCACCGGGCGCGATTTCAATGAAGGCGGGCTTGAGCTTGAAGACGCTGTCATATTCGCACGTGAATTGCAGAAGCTCGGCATCGATTATGTGACGCCATCAGCGGGCAATGTGGCTCCAGGCATGAAAATTCCCCCGGTTTCCCCCGGCTATATGGTCCCGTTCGCCGAACGCGTCAAACAGGATGTGCCGGGCATGAACGCCATGGCGGTGGGCCTCATCGTGCTGCCTGAACAGGCCAACGAGATTATCGCATCGGGCAAGGCTGACATGGTCGCCATTGGCCGCGCCTTCATGGACGATCCGCGCTGGGCCTGGCATGCAGCCACCGCTCTGGGCGATACGCCCGCCATTCCCCCGGCATGGAACCGCGCCAATCCCAAGGTCTGGCCCGCCTATCCCATGGTGCACGGCCAATCCAGGGAGATGGCCGAAGGCATGGGCCACGCGCGTCGCGAATAAATTTCGGCGCACAGATTTTGGCGAACCGGATTTCTCCATGCAGGATTTTTCCATGAATGATACAGCCTATCAGCCGCGCCGTGCCTCGCGCACGGAAACGATGGATATTCGCGGCATCCCCTATAACGTCCGCCATTGGGGCCCGCCGGATGCACCGTTGCTTGTTATGGTGCATGGCCATCGCGATTGCTCGGCCACCTGGCAATTCGTGATCGACGCCTTCAAGAAGGACTGGCGCATTGTCTCGCCGGACTGGCGCGGCTTTGGCCTCTCTGGCTGGGCGCCGCAGGGCTATTGGCATCAGGATTATATGGCCGATCTCGATACCTTTCTGGAAAAGGTCTCGCCGCATGATCCGGTCCGCCTTATCGGCCACAGCCTCGGCGGCAATATGTCCAACACCTATGCCGGTGTGCGACCGGATCGGATCGAAAAGCTGGTCGCTGTCGATGGCTTTGGCCTGCGCAATCGCGGTCCAGGCGAATTGCCCGATCATCTCGACCGCTGGCTAAAGTCCTGGCGCGAGCCTGTGCCCGGCGCCCGTCCCTACAAATCGCTGGACGAGATGGCCGATCGCCTCGTGCAGGGCAATCCCAAGCTCGACAAGGCCCGCGCCCTGTTCCTTGCGGCAAACCAGCATCGCGTATTGCCCGATGGCAAGCTCGTGTGGAGTTTCGATCCGGGCCATGCGCGCCCCTTTGGCACGCTGCATCGCGTCGAGGAATGGGTGGCGTGCTGGAAGCGCATCACCTGCCCTGTCCTCTGGGTCGCCTCCGGCCGCCCGTTCCCTCCCAATATCGAGGGCGATGAGCTCTCCATCGACTGGCGGCGCAAGCAGGTGCCGCATGCCCTCTTCCACGTTGCCGAGGGCACGGGACATAATGTGCAACACGATGCGCCGGAAGAACTGGCAAAGCTGATCGAGAATTTCGTCGCGGCTTGAACAGTCAGGCGGCGCTGGACTCTTTGCTCCTTTCGCTTTGTCCGCTAGTTTCTTCCAGATCTTGGAGGGAGGACTGCCATGTTGACACGTCGCGATGTAACGAAGGGCGCACTCGCCTGGATGGGATTAGCGCACCTGCCTTTTGGTGCGCGGGCACAGGATGCCGATTATCCCAACCGCCCTGTGCGCGCGATCTGCATGTTTCCGCCCGGTTCGGGCGCGGACATCAGCGTGCGTTATTTCGCAGCCAAACTGTCCAAGCTCACAAACCAGAGCGTCATCGTGGAAAACCGCGTGGGGGCGAACGGCAATCTTGCCAATGAATTTGTGTCGCGCGCCAAGCCTGATGGCTACATCATCTATATCGCGCCCGGCTCTTCGGTACTTGCGCCCGCACCGCATCTGTTCAAGAAGATCAATTTCGATCCGCTGAACGATTTCGAACACGTCACAACACTTTATTCCACGCAATTCCTTCTATGCGTCGACGGTGCAAGCCCGATCAAAACTCTTCCTGAACTGACAGAGTTCTTGAAGAAGCAGGGCGACAAGGCATCCTACGGCAGCACAGCCAACACAGGCGTTATCGCCAGCGAGTTTTACAAGTCTACCTTCGGCCTGAAGACAGTCGAGGTAAAATACAAGATTTCGCAAAACACCTACAATGATCTGTCGAGTGGCGCGCTCGCCTTTGCGCATCTGGACTTTCGCGGCAACGCAGGCGCAATCCTTGATGGCCGTGTGCGCGCACTTGCAACGTCCTCGGATCAACGCATGCGTGCGTTGCCAAACGTACCCAGCGCGAAGGAAGCGGGGATCAATGAATTCATCATGGCCTGGTGGTCGGTTCACTTGCCGGCCAAAACGCCCGAGCCCATCATCTCCAAACTCGAAGGCTGGTTCAACGAAATCGTGAAGGACGCAGAAACCGAGAAGTTTCTCGTGTCCAGCGGTTCAGAGCCGCTCCCCGGCAATCGCAAGATTGCGCGCGATATGCTGGTGCGCGATCTGGAATCCTGGGGCCGCTGGGTCAAGATTGCGAAAATTGAGCCACAGTGAGGCGGTATCAATCGCGCGGCCACACCTTGACCTAAGGTCTGATTCTCTTTCTTGCTTGAGCTGGAGGCTGTAATGGCAGGAAAGGCCGGAACATCAGGTGCGCCACGATCTACGGCGCTGCCTGCGGAAATGACGCAGGCGCGGCGGTTTGGAAAGACGCGAACGGCGCAAGCTACGGCATTGATGGAAGATTATGTCGAACTGATCGACGATCTCCTTCAGGCTGACGGAGAAGCACGCGCAACCGATGTGGCGCGGCGGCTGGGCGTTTCGCATGCGACAGCGATCAAGTCGATCTCCCGCCTCAAGCGGGAAGGGCTGGCTACATCAAAGCCTTATCGCGGCGTGTTTCTCACCGAGACAGGGCATGATCTGGCCCGACGCGTCAGAGCGCGTCACCGGCTCGTTGTGGACGTTCTGGTGGCTATCGGTGTCCCCCCAGAAGCTGCAGAAGCGGATGCAGAGGGGCTTGAGCATCATGTCTCCGAGGTGACTCTGGCGGCATTCGCCCGTTTTCTCAAAAAATCCAGCTAGCCATTTTCACAACCCAACTTGAGGCCGTTCGCTCTGCATTTGAGTAGTGCTGGACAAATCCGTACCCGGGGTTAGGTTGCGCGAAATTGTTCAAACGAGGTTCCCATGTTGCTGATCGCGAGAGCTTCCACGCCCGGCAGGCGCCGGTTTCCGGGACTCCGGAGTTTCGTGCTGGCGCTTGGCATTGCCTTGCTGGGCCCGGCTATCGGGTTGGCCCAAACCGAGGCTCCCTCGCCTCTTTCACCCAAAGGCATGCAGCTTTATCCGGACACTCAGCAAGGGGTCGCCGGCAAGCCGCTGGAGGGGAAAGAATTTTCAGAAACCCAACAAAGACTTCTCTTCAAGGTTGAATTCGACAAGTCAGTCGCCGGTACTGCGGTCGATGTCGCGATCGTGAATATCCGCAGCGCTGGTGGCCTGGAGCAGGTCATCTTTGCATCCTCCGACAAGATCGGAGCGGACGGTCGGATGCCGATTGAACTGAAACTGCCTGGAAAATGGCCCGTCGGCTATTATGCCGTGCGCATCGGCGTCAAGGAACGCTTGATTGGGAGCCTGCCTTATTCAATCAAGGCCAGCGCGCCGCGCAACATACCGATCAAGGCGAATGGCGACATCAAGATTGTCAGGGTATCAGATGATGGCAAGGAATTGCTGATGGTGCCGACACCGAAATCGAGCCTCAAAACCCTGAACTTCATTCTTGACACAACGGGCGCGAACACCAGCGGAGCCACGGTAACCTGGACTTTGAAAGCCATGACCACCAGCGCTGGCAACAACATTCCTGTTGGCAGCAATACGGTTGAAGACTGGCCGCTGGAAAACACACGGCTCACATTCGATGTGCAATTGCCACGCGACTGGCCCACAGGAAAATATCGTGTCGAAACGAAAATCGGCAGCCAAGTACTAGCGGCGCTTGTCTTCGACATCGAGCCTTAACGGGGCGTCGCGGCCCTGTCATATCCAAGGGAAGCTAGCGCTTTCAAATCGATCAGCTGCATTCTTTCTGCAGATCGTCGAGGGACTGTCCGATGCCGCTCAGCGCGTAATTATCGGTCGTATCGTTGCCGCGTTTTGATGTGGCGCGTACGACCAGTTCCGAGCCCTTGCGAAGGGCGGCTACAAATGCGCGCTCCTCGGCTGCAACTTCGACGAAGAGATCTGTGCCGTTGGCGACCATTGCAAATTTTGAACTGCCGATCGTGACTGTCGGCTTTGCGTCAGGTTTCAGATCAAAGCCCATTTTGATCGCGATCTCGTTGCGTACATTTTGCGCCGGGCGCATCGAGATGAACACGTAGCCATCCACGTCCTTGAGATTGTCGGGCGAACGCTTGCGCGGCTTGGTCGTCGCATAGCAGAGTTTCGACTTCCCGCCCTGGACGTAGACCTCCCATTTGCCATGAGTGGCGACTTTCTTGGGGCCGGCGGCGGCGGCTGGCTCTGCAGTCTTTTTCTTCTTGGCCTGCGCGTGAACGGCAGTGGCTGAAGACAGGCCAAAGGAGGCAGCCAGCAGTGCGGCGCAAATCAAGCGAATTGTCATGGATGTCTCGTGGTCCCGAATCATGTCGCGATGATAACCGGCTCAGGTTGCCGGGCAAAGGCGCACGTCACCGGAATGAGGCCTGTATGGTCTAGAGTCCGGGCGATTTTGCGGCAGCCAGGATCACGCCTGGTTCCTGCCGGCTTCCGCTCTGCAAAATAAGAACCCAGCCATCTGATTCTGGACTGGTGAGCTGAGCTGCTGAAATATGGATCGTCTTGGCGGCGCCATTCCACTCACCAGCGCCTGCCGCGGCGCGTCCAATGTTCGTATAGCTCACTGAACGGCCGGAGTTTTCCCCGCGACCAATTGCAACATCGATTGAGCGGGTCACCTGGATCACCAGAAGCAATGCAGATTTTGGCGCATCGGCGGGCGCGCCACCAATTGCGACATCAATCCCGCCGTTGCTTGGGGCGACTTTCATGGACACGCTCATTGCGCCCGACTTTCCATAGGAACTCTCGACTGCCCGACGGATCGCAGCTTCATCACTGCCCACGACATGCGTGGTCCCGTTGATCACAGCTTGCGGGGTATAGACCTGTCCGTCCCCGCGTTGCTTGGCATAGGCCTTCTGGCGCGCCGTGTGGGATGGCTTGGCAAAGGTATCTTTCCAGCCGATGTAATCCCAGTAATCCACAGGAAGCGACACGGCAATAACATTGGGCTTGCGCGCGATTTCGCCCAGAAGCTTGTCGGCCGGCGGGCAGGAAGAACAGCCCTGGCTGGTGTAAAGTTCAATGACAAAAGGCTTTTCATCTGCACGGGCGGCGCTTGCGGAGCCAATCAGCGCGAACGCGAACGCCAGCACCCGCGCTGCGTGCAGGCCTCTGCTCCGATGCTGTAATGGTGAGAACCGCCAATTCATGCTACTACAATAGGCAATTCTCAAGTTCAAAAGCCAGTCAATTCGCGGTGATAAGCGGCAAACTGCGCTTTAAATCCGGGTCAGCGGCCTGCCCGTAATGAATCCAATACCTTCCCGCCTGGCCGCCCATCAGCTGCAAACCCTACCTTGCGCTGATAATCGGAAATGGCCTGCCGTGTCAGCTGCCCGATTGCGCCGTCGGGTTCCCCGATCTGATAGCCGCGCCGCACGAGATGAACCTGGATTTCCTTGCGCTCCGCTCTGGAAATGCCCCGGTCGTCGGTCGGCCAGGAGCCCTGAACGCCGCCACGTCCGCGCAGGCGGTCTGACAGCAGAGAGATCGCCAGCGCATAGGAATCCGCCCCGTTGTAAGAATAGGCCGCGTCGTAATTCTTGAATACAAGGAAAGCCGGTCCGTTTCGTCCTGCCGGCATCAGGAGCCCGGCATTCCCGCCGCCAGAGAGAGCCGCGCCATCCATGCGTGTGATCCCCTTGCCCGCCCAGGACGCAACCGGCTGTTTGGGGCTGCGGCCTGTGGGGCCGGAATAGCTTGCGGGGACACGCACTTCGTACCCCCAGCCTGCGCCGTTCTGCCAGCCCGCTTTCGCCAGGAAATTTGCGGTTGAATGCAGCGCGTCTGCGGCCGAATCCACGAGATCACGGCGGCCATCGCCGTCGCCATCCACGGCAAGACGCAGATAGGTTGAGGGCATGAACTGGGTCTGGCCAAAGGCTCCGGCCCAGGAACCCGTGAGCTTTTGCGGCGCGATATCGCCGCGTTCGACAATCTTCAACGTCGCCATCAACTCGCCCCGGAAATAGGCCTGACGACGGTTGGCGGTGCACGACAGCGTTCCCAGCGATTGCGGGAGCGCCCACTTGCCGCGAAGATTGCCATAGTCACTTTCCACGCCCCAGACAGCGGCAATGGCGTAACGGTCAACGCCAAAGCGCGACTCTGCGCTCGCGAGCGCGGCGCCATGCCGGGACATACCTGCGCGGCCGTCGGCAACCTTCTGTTCGTCAACTAGAAAAGCGAGGTAATCCCAGATCGGCGTCTTGAATTCGGGCTGTGAATTAAGAGCTTCGATCACTTTTGGATCCGGCGTTACGCCGGACATCACACGGTCAAAGGTCGCCCCAGATATACCCTGACTGGCTGCCGAAGACTTGAGTCCGGCAACGCAACCGGAAAAATCTGCACGCGCCACCAACGGTGCGAACACCAATGCTGAAAGACTTACCGACATTACCAGGGCTCTACGAAACATGCATTCGCTCCGAAATTGTCTCCAGCCTCTACACCGCAATAATATGGTTAATCCCGGGTGAAGACCAGCGGCCTATCTGATTTCCATCTTCATCGCCAGCCGCCCTTCCGGACGTAATGTGATGCGATGCACGGGCCGAGGCTCCTCACCCAGATGCGTCAAGCGTACGCGCCGCAGGATGCTGGTCAGCACAATCATCGCTTCCATCTGCGCAAAGACAGCGCCAATGCACACGCGTGGTCCCGCGCCAAAGGGCAGATAAGCAAACCTGTCAATTTTTTCGCGCTCTCCCGGCATGAAACGTTCGGGCATGAACGCGGCTGGCTGATCCCACAACAAGGAATGGCGGTGGATCAGCCAGGGCGCGATGACCACGATTGTGCCCTTGGCAACGGGGATATCGCCCAGCACGTCCCCGGCCCCGGCGATCCGGCTCATCATCGGCACGGGTGGGAACAACCGCATGGATTCCTCGAAGGCCGCACGCAGGGCAGGCATCGCGTCCAGCCATTGCGCAGGATCTTCCGGCGCATTGCGCGCTTCTTCAGCACATTTTTCCCACCATTTCGGCGTTCTGGCGAGCAGATAGAGCGTCCAGCCAAGCGCTCTTGCAGTTGTTTCATGCCCCGCGGCGATGAAGGTGAACAGATTTGCGGAAACCTCCGCCTGCGTGAGCCCTGTTCCAGTCTCCGGATCGCTGGCTTTCATCAGCGCGGTCAACAGATCATCGGGAACTTCCTCCGGCTGCTCACGCATCAGCGCCAGCCGGTGGCCAATCAGCCGGGAAATGGCGCCTTCGAACCAGAGACGGGACTGGCGAGCTCTATGACGACCAAAACGCGGCAGCCATTTGGGCGCGTCGAATATATCAAACGGATGCACGCGGCCTATCGCGTTGAGCAACGCAGCCAGTTCGCGCTCGAAACCGGCAGCGTCTTCGGCTAAAGCATCGGAAAACAGCGTTGCCGAGAGAATGTCGTAAGTGACACCGATCATTTCGCGGTCAATTTCGAGAATCGCCCCAGAGCGGCGCTTCACCCAGCGGTCAACCCGCGCTTCGGCACGTTCCAGCATGACCGGCGCAAAGGCGCCGACACGGCGTGGCGTAAACGAGGGCGCAAGCGTGCGGCGGGTGCGCTTCCACAAATCGCCTTCAGCCGAAAGCAACCCCAAGCCTGACCCTTCCGAAGTTCCGGCTTCCAAAATCCGTTGTTGCAGAGGATCTTTTTGATAATTAGCCGCATTTTCGACCAGCACATGCCGGATGGCTTCGGGCTGGTTGACCACGATCATCTCACCCACAAGCGATGGCCCGGCAAGCAAAGGCAATTCGTAATGGGCCTGTGTCCAGGTTTCGATGGGATTGCGCGCCAGAACGAAAATCTGACCGATTTTGCCAAGCGGCTTCACGCGCGGCGCAGGCGCGAAGGGGACGAACGGCTTGCGTAAAGATTCGCTTTTCAGGTCGTCCATAACATTGCCTGCCCGCAGCTTCCTGTGATCGCCAAGGATACGACATAATGGCGAATAGGAAATTCTTCAGGTCAATGCGCTGTTCCGCCGCGCCGTAACCTCGATTTCGACGCGCATTTCGGGCTTCAACAAACCGGCGACAACCAGAATCGTCGCGGCAGGGCGGATGTCGCGCAGGACGCTGCCGCAGACGGCGAGCACGTCTTCCAGATCATTCTGATCACATACATAATATGTCGCGCGCACGATGCCGGACAAATCGCTGCCGGCCTCTCGCAGTATATTCTGCAAGGTCGCCCAGATATTGCGTGTCTGGGCGGCGACATCGCCGGGCATTTGCATCGTGGTGTAATCGTAGCCGGTTGTTCCAGCCACGAAAATATAACTGCCATCAACGACGGCGCGGGAATAGCCGTAGGCGGCCTCGAACGGCGAACCGGTCGAGATGAGCCGCCGCACGGATCACATCCAGGGGCGCTCGCCGCCGGTCTTCTTCTCGTAAGAACCGATGCTTTTATCTTTTTTCAAGGTCAGGCCGATATCGTCCAGGCCATTGAGCAGGCAGTCCTTGCGGAACGCCTCGATCTTGAATTTCACCACGCCGCCATCAGGGCCGTAGATTTCCTGCTTTTCCAAATCGACTGTGAGCGTAGCATTTGCGCCGCGCTGCGCGTCGTCCATCAGCTTTTCCAGATCTTCTGGCGAGACAATAGCGGGCAGCACACCGTTCTGGAAGCAATTGTTGTAAAAAATGTCGGCGAAGCTGGTGGAAATCACGCATGTAATGCCAAAATCCTGCAACGCCCACGGAGCGTGTTCGCGCGAGGAGCCACAGCCAAAATTATCGCCTGCGACGATGACCTTGGCATTGCGATAAGCGGGCTTGTTCAAAACGAAATCGGGGTTTTCCGACCCGTCGTCCTTGAAGCGCATCTCCGAAAACAGCCCCTTGCCGAGGCCAGTGCGGGTGATCGTCTTCAGATATTGCTTGGGGATGATCATATCCGTGTCGATATTGACAATATCGAGCGGGGCGGCGACGCCGGTCAGTGTCGTGAATTTATCCATGGTCGTTCATCCTGTCTGAAGCTGGCAGGGTTCTACACGATCACATCAGGGTTTGTCAGCCTCTTCGGGCCGGAAATCCGCAGCGGTCAATAATGGTAGCGTAGCGCGCTTCCCACATGGATCTGATTGCCGATCGGCCCACCCATGATGGCGCCATTGGCGAACACATCGAGCACCAGTTTGGGCGTTATCCGGTAGCCTATGCGCGCACCATACTCAAAATAGGTGCGTTCCTTGAGGCCCGTCAGCGTCAGTGCGCCGACACCATTCAGGGTCCCGTGGAGAGACGAGCTGGTGCCAAACGTGCGCGCAACCCCGCCATTCAGGTGAGTCTCGATGGACGTCCCCCAAAGATGGGTCCACTGCGCACCAATCTTGCCGATGGTCATGACATCGGTGGCTGCCGGGAAGATGGCCGGCATTGGCGGCACGGGTGTTTCCACATAGGAGCCCATGCGCTGCCAGGAGCGCCAGACTTCGCCGAATACGGAGATTTCATCGCGGCCTGTTACCCGGAAAACCCAGCCTGCCTTGGCAAAGGCCGACAGACTGTTGCCATCGGGCTTGCCTATGCCGGTGGCCGGAACGCCGCCGTTGAAATAATTGCGCGTGATACGGAACGACTGGCCCGGCGAGGCGACAAGACCGACATCGATATAGGGGCGAGCCCAGCCGGAATCTGCGAAATCATAGCGAAACGCACCGGCAAGAATCGGGACGCTCGTCGCCTGATAGCCTTTGCCATGATACTGGCTTATAGCGACGCCGCCCAGAATCGACAACTGCCCATTGAAGTTGTAGCGCCCATGTGCGCCCGCGCTGAAAGAACCCACGGAGCCAAATGCGCTGACGCAATTGGAACAATTGATCTGTTCGTTACCGCCCAGCAGCACGTTGGCCAAGATTCGGTTGGTGATCATTTGCGACTGGGTTATCGCGCCTACATTCGTGGTCGTGTCGTAGGTATAGTAAGTTGGTGGCAGGAGCGAGATCGGTTGCGCCATCGCAGCGCTGGTGGCGACCAGAACCACTGTACTCATAATGGCGGCGCGCACGAATGTCCTGCCCGAAAAAGCGAGCGATGGGTTTGCAGCCTGCGCACTTTGGCGCTTGTCATTTTGGAATTTCATCTTGTTGCTGCGTCCATGAGGAATGGGAGCTGAAATCTGAAGCCACGCAGAATCACGATAGCACAAGCCTGTCAAACTGATCGAAGCGCCTTGTCTTTTTTTTGCGACGTGTGGCAGGAATGCCGCGCTCGGCCATAACGTCAAGGCGCAACCGATTTTTCAATGCGCTCCATGTCCTCGTCGCTGAAGCCGAAGTGATGACCTATTTCATGGACCAGCACATGGGTAACCACAGCCCCGAGCGTTTCCTCATGTTCAGCCCAGTAATCGAGGATCGGACGGCGGTAGAGGAAAACCATGTTTGGCATTTCGCCGGTGTAGGCCTGCGTCTTTCCCTGGGCGAGACCGCGCCCCTGAAACAGGCCCAGGAGGTCGTACTCGGTTTCGGCCTCCATGGCATCGAGGACGTCGTCAGCGGGAAAGTCCTCGATCCTGATGATTACGCCTTCACAAAGCTTGCGAAAATCTTCAGGCAATGCAGCGAAAGCCAGTTCCGCCATCGCTTCGAAATCGGCAAGGGAAGGGGCGTGTCTTTTGGTCCAAGGGAGATCGTTTGGGAGATCGTTCATCAGTGTGAGCCCATGATCAGAAGAACCAGTGCGTGAAGAGATTGATGATGAGCAGAACGCATGCAATCCAGGCAAATGTCCGGCCCAGGCGCGTCGCCCATTTCACAACGGGATCGGTGGCTTCGTCATCGGCTCGCGAAGTTCCATCATTCCCGGCGTTTGCTGAACCAGTAATGAAACTTTTCGAATCCGACTCCACACGCAACAGAGCTTCGCGTGCTTCATTGTTCCGCCTGTTGTCTGCCTTGTCCATAACGTCACGATAATCTGCGTTTGAAAATATTGCCATCGAAACCGCGAGGAATGCATCGTGCGCATCGGCACATCTTCAGGTTCACACGTGCTGCATATTCACCTCACAGCAACGGGATAACCCCGCTGCGCGAGACCTGAACAACAGCTCGCGTCCAACTTGAAGGTAGCAAGATCATGAACAAGTTTCTTATCGCAGTCGCTGCAGCAGGCACCATCGGCATCGCAGCTCTCGCAACAACGTCAGCCGAAGCCAAGGGCGGCTTTGGCGGACATGGCGGCGGGCACGGCTTCCACGGTGGTGGACATCACGGCGGCGGATTCGGCCACCACGGCGGTGGTTACCGCCACGGCGGATACGGGTACCGGGGGTATGGCCATCGCTGGGGCGGCGTGCGTGTCGTCAGCTACGGCGGTGGATACGGTGGCAGCTGCTGGCGCACCCGCTGGACCCCATATGGCCACAAATATGTGAACGTCTGCGCGCGCCCGCTGTATTACTAAGCCCTGCGCAAGCAAAAGCCGGATGCGGTGCCCCGCATCCGGCTCTTTTGCATTTTAAGTCAGGCTGAAAATTACCAGTTCCTGATATCGACGAACTTTCCTGCGATTGCCGCCGCCGCCGCCATGGCTGGGGAAACCAGATGCGTGCGGCCCTTGAACCCCTGCCGTCCCTCAAAATTGCGGTTCGATGTCGAGGCGCAGCGTTCGCCCGGCGCCAGCTTATCCGGGTTCATGGCAAGGCACATGGAGCAGCCCGGTTCGCGCCATTCGAAACCTGCCTCGATAAAGATCTTGTCCAGGCCTTCGGCTTCCGCCTGCGCCTTAACAAGGCCCGAGCCCGGCACCACCATCGCGTTCACACGCGAGGATACTTTTTGTCCCCGCGCAATGGCAATCTTTGCGATTTCCGCAGCCGAGCGTAGATCCTCGATACGGCCATTGGTGCAGGAGCCGATGAACGCGCGGTCGATTTCCAGATCGGTAATCTTCTCGCCGCCCTTCAGGCCCATGTATGCAAAGGCGCGGGTGAGCTTGTTGCGCATGGCGTCGGTCGTTGCGTCTTCCATGCGCGGCACGGTTCCGCCAATGGTCGCGACGTCTTCGGGAGACGTACCCCAGGTCACGATAGGCGGCAGTTTGGCCGCATCCAGCCGCACTTCCTTGTCGAAATACGCGCCTGGATCAGAGCGCAATGTATCCCAATATTTGACGGCCTGATCCCATTGCTCGCCCTTGGGCGCTTTCGGGCGACCCTTGAGATAGGCATAGGTTTTCTCATCCGGTGCAACCATACCACCGCGAGCGCCGCCCTCGATAGACATGTTGCAGACCGTCATGCGGCCTTCCATCGACAGTGCGCGAATGGCTTCACCATCATATTCGATCACGCTGCCGGTGCCGCCGGCCGTGCCGATTTCGCCGATGATGGCCAGGATGATGTCCTTGGCGGTCACGCCATCGCTAAGTTTACCATCAACAGTGACGCGCATGTTTTTCGATTTGCGCTGGATCAGTGTTTGGGTCGCCAGCACATGCTCAACTTCTGATGTGCCGATGCCCTGCGCCAGAGCGCCGAACGCTCCATGGGTCGCCGTGTGGCTGTCGCCACAAACAATGGTGGTGCCCGGCAGAGTGAAGCCTTGTTCAGGTCCGATTATGTGAACGATACCCTGGCGGATATCTGTCCCATCATAATATTCGAGGCCGAAATCCTTGGCGTTCGTCGCCATCTGCGCGATTTGTGTGCGGCTTTCGTCGTCTTCGATCGGCTGGGAGCGATCCGTGGTGGGAATATTGTGGTCTACCACACAGAGGGCTTTTTCCGGAGCGCGGATCTTGCGACTGGAAATGCGCAAGCCTTCGAAGGCCTGCGGCGACGTCACTTCATGAACAAGGTGGCGGTCAATATAGAGCAATGTGGTGCCATCGGGCTGAACGTCAACCACGTGATCATCCCAGATTTTGTCATAGAGCGTGCGCGGCTTGGCCATGATACGATAAAACCTCTGTGATTCCGGCAGCTTGAACGAGGCCCCCTATGGCATCCGCCCGTCTTCCGGCAATGAGGCCTGCTTTCTAGCCGTTCGCGGCGCGGCGGGAAAGTGCTTTGCGCAAGACTCCGCACAAGTCTGGCACGGACAAAGGAGAGAGCCAATGGCTGAATCAGGAAACGATCAACGGAAAAGCCCGGCACGGCCACCGGTTGCACCCTATCTGACAGTGTCGCCAGCCTCGGCTGCCATCGCGTTTTATGGGGCCGCCTTCGGCGCGATCCAGAAGGCATTGATGCCCTCGCTGGATGGCCGGATCATGCATTGTGAACTTTCGATCAACGGCGGAACCATAATGCTGGCCGACATGTTCCCCGAATTCACGCAGACCCGCACGCCATTGCCCAAAGACTTTGCCACGGTCACCATCAGTCTGGAATTCAGCTCTGCGAAAGAAGTAGACGACACTTTTACGCGAGTGACAGCGATGGGGGCGCGGGAGGAAATCGCGCCATCAAATACATTCTGGGGTACACGCTTTGCCGTCCTGCGAGATCCTTTCGGACACAGGTGGATGCTGAACGGACCTGCTGGAAGTTGAAGCAGCACGCTTGAAAGGCTAATTTCACCGGCAGAACATTTCCAGCTGCCGGTTCAACGTGTTTGCGAGCCTCGCCTGGAGATCGAGCGCACCGGCAACCACCTTGCCCAGAGCGCCTCGCGGGCTCACTATGACATCACGCAGTTCGCAGCCCGCAAGATCGAACTTCCCCTGAAAATCCACGATTTCGTTGATCTCACCAGGCAGAATTGCATCCGCTGGTGTGCCTCACGTGACGTCGATTATACCGGAAATGACGATGGCTTCGCCCTCCGGGCAGACCTTGATGGCAGCAACATTCAACGATCGTGTCTGCGTGTATCGCGGGACTTTCTGGCAGACCTTGCCCTGACCCGCTTTCAGAGCGCTTTGAATAAGCGGCTTGGTCAGCTGATTGAGCAAAGGCAGACACTGCTGCGCGTGAGCAGCGCCAGATCCAGCCAGAACTGCTGCAAAGACCAGAGGTATCAAGCTTTTCACGAGTTGAACTCTCAGATGAACCAATCGCTGATGCAACATGCGCGTCCCCTCTGCGATGCACAAGGAGAATTGCCTGTTCCAGATTGGCAGCCTTTTCCCGCATTGCAAAGACGCTGCCGGGCTCCAGTTAAACCAAGTGCTCTACATTTAAATAGGAACCATCACTGTGTCAGGAGGCAAACGTTGAGGATGTCTTTTTCGCTCAGAACGCCTTGGTGGACGTGTATCTGGCTGGCGCTTGGCCTTGGCCTTCTAGCGAGTGTACCGTTTACGGGATCGGGCCGGCTGGTCGCTTCTGCCGCTTTCATTCTTTTGATCGCAGCGGTTTTCGCAGCTGTCTATCACGCCGAAGTTATTGCTCACCGGATTGGCGAGCCGTTTGGTACACTCGTTCTGGCCGTTGCCGTGACGATCATTGAGGTGGGCCTCATCGTGGCGGCGATGATTTCGCATCCTGAGGGAAGTTCGGGTCTGGCGCGTGACACAGTCTTTGCGGCAGTCATTATTGCCTGCAACGGAATCGTGGGCTTGAGCCTGCTGGTAGGCGGCGTACGACATCACGAACAGGATTTTCACGTCGAAGGCACCAGTAGCGCCCTTGCTGTTTTGACGGCTCTCACGACCCTCACCATGATTGTGCCCAACGTGACCGTCGGAGGAGTTGGCGCGACGTTTTCAAATCCGTAACTGATTTTTGCTGGCCTTGTTTCGCTCTGCCTCTATATTTCGTTCGTATTCGTTCAGACTGTGCGGCATCGCGAATATTTTCAGCCAGTCGACGAAGGCGAAATCACCAACAGCCATAATCCGCGTCTGGAGGCGACCCGTACCAGCGTCATTCTGCTCGTTATTTCGCTCGGGGTCGTGATTGGACTTGCCAAAACACTTACGCCCGCGCTGGAAGGCGTACTGACTGCCTTGCGAGCACCCAAACCTGCGGTGGGAATTGTTATCGCACTTTTGGTTCTTTTGCCTGAAGGAGTCGCCGCGCTCAGAGCTGCCCGTGCCAACAGGCTTCAGACCAGCCTCAACCTGGCGCTGGGATCAGCACTGGCTAGTATCGGCCTCACCATCCCTGCTGTGGCAATCGTTTCGATCTGGCTCTCGATGCCGCTTGATTTGGGAATAAGTGAAAAAGACACCGTGATACTGGCTGTAACAGTCTTTCTTGGTGTCATAACCCTGGGGACCGGGCGTACAACGATCCTTCAAGGTGTGGTTCACCTTGCCGTATTCGCGTCTTTTCTATTCTTCACGATAATTCCCTGAGATCACCAACAAAATAAAGGCGCACGGAATATCCGTGCGCCCTGAAAAGATAGTTCGCGTTGCTGACCGTGACCGGTTCAGGCCTTCTTGGAAGCGGCCCGAGCCTGCGCCTTGCGGGCTGCAGCTTCTGCCTTCTCGGCAACGGCCTTGGGGCTATGGTCGATACGCTCGGCGATACGAGCCGATTTACCGCGGCGATCGCGCAGGTAATAGAGCTTGGCGCGGCGCACCTTGCCCTTGCGGATAACCTTGATGGAATCGATGTTCGGTGAATAAATCGGGAAAACGCGCTCAACACCTTCGCCATAGGAAATTTTGCGAACAGTGAAGCTTTCGTTGATGGTTGGGCCGGAGCGGGCAATGCACACGCCTTCAAAAGCCTGAACGCGGCTGCGTTCGCCTTCCTTGACCTTCACATTGACGATAATGGTGTCGCCGGGCCGGAATTCCGGAATTGCGCGGATCGCGACCAATTTCTCGACCTGCTCGGCTTCGAGCTGTCTGATGATATCCATGACTAGTTCCTTGTTTTCGCTAGGAGATATCCTGAGATTCTCGACGCGTGCGTTTGAGGACGCTTGTTTTCAGTTGGTAACGATGGGGGCTATACACGAGCCAGGGTCCCCTGTCGATAGATTGGATGTGATACCCAACGGCATGATGTCCTGACTCATGGGGATTCCCCCGACACGAAAATTCTGATTCTTTCGGCGCGAGGAGAGTCGCGCCATGCCTTCAGCCTTGAAATTGCGAACCGATTATTCCGCTGCCGAGCTTCGTGGGCTGGCCAAGCGGACCAGGGACAACAACC
>CAMDKB010000028.1 GCA_945901195.1 Rhizobium sp. Q54 | reverse complement strand
CTTCATGATCTGGTTCATTTCGCTCTCGGTGATCATTTCCACCGGGATCGATTCCTGGGCATCCTCGAATTTCTGGGTAGAGGAAAAAGCGACGAGCGAAAACGCCAGCACTGCGATATGCACTGCTGCGGAGACGAATATGCCGGGCTCGTTACGGCGAAATTCCAACTCCTGCTACTCCTACTTCTTACCCTGCTCGGTTACGAGCGCGACCTTCTTGAAGCCTGCTGCGGTCACCAGAGCCATCACTTCGGCGACGCGGCCATAGTTCACGGCTTTGGATCCGCGCACATAAATGCGCTCGTCGGCGCCTGCCTTTGCCAGAGACTTCACGCGGTCGACGACCTGATCGAGACCGACGGGCTGGTCGGAAACGAAGATGGCACCCTTCTCATCTATGGCGATAGATATCGGCTTCTGGTCGATATTCAGCGCGGAAGCCTGGGTTTCCGGCAGATCGATGGGAACGCCCGTCGCCAGCAGCGGGGCGGCAACCATGAAAATAATCAGCAGCACCAGCATGACGTCGATGAATGGCGTCATGTTGATTTCCGCCATCGCGCCGTAACGCGGTACGCCGCGGCGGCGGCGTCCGCCCTTGTGTCCGGCTGCGCCGACCGACATGCCCATCTCAGGCCTCCAGGTTCACGCGCTCGCGCGCCGGGCCGACCGGACGACCCGAATTTTCGGAGGCGACGTGCTGGTCGATCTGGCGTGAGAGAATTGACGAGAATTCATCGGCAAAGCTTTCGAGGCGCGCTTGTGAACGCGCTACACGTCCCTGCAGGATATTGTAGAAAATCAACGCCGGGATCGCGGCGAAAAGGCCAATGGCTGTGGCAAACAGAGCCTCAGCAATACCGGGCGCGACCACCGCAAGTGACGTGTTCTTCGAGGCTGCGATGGAGCGGAAGGCGGTCATGATGCCCCAAACGGTTCCGAACAGGCCGATGAACGGGCCAGCGGACGCTACGGAAGCCAGAACAAGCAATTGGGATTCCAGCCGCTCGACTTCACGGGCGATGGACACGTCCAGCACCTTCTCGATGCGCGCTTGCAAGCCCATGAATGCGGCCGATGCCGAGAATGAGCGTTTCCATTCGCGCATGGCCGCCACAAAGAGCGATGCCATTCCAGTTGTTGGTCGGGCGGATAGGGTCTGGAACAGGTCTTCCAGCGAATTGCCGGACCAGAAGGTTTCCTCGAAACGGTCCATGGATTTCTCCACGCGCCCGAACAACAGATATTTGTTGATGATGATGGACCAGCACCAGACCGAGGCGACCAGCAGGCCGACCATGACGAGTTTCACGACCAGGTGGGCGCCCCAAAACATGCCCCAGATCGTGATTTCGACCGGAGCGCCACCCGCGACGTCGGTTGGGTTCATAACTGGTTTCCTTCATTTTAGCGGGTATCCGCTTTTGCATTTCAGCGGGATAGCCGCTTGGCAACGGGGCGGGAGACCCGCTTTGCACTGGGCGGGAAGCCCGCTTTTCACGGTAAAATCGGACGAAACTAGGGCTTGAAACCGGTTTTCCGTGCTTTGAAATAGCAGGGCAGTGTTTAAGATTTGCTTAGGGTTAAGCGGGAGTTGAAAATTCGTTTGGGGGGCGCGTATAAAGCTGGCGTTGCGGGGCGCTTCGGCTCCGGGATCCCCATTCTTCCAGAGGACGACCATGGCAGGCCATAGCCAATATAAAAACATCATGCACAAGAAGGGCAAGATGGATGCTATCCGCGCCCGGGTGTTCTCCAAACTGGGCCGCGAAATCACCGTGGCCGCCAAGATGGGCATGCCCGATCCTGCCATGAACCCGCGTTTGCGGCTGGCGGTTCTGGCGGCGCGCGCTGAAAACATGCCCAAGGATAATATCGAGCGCGCGATCAAGAAGGCCGCCGGTGGCGACACCGAGAGTTATGACGAAGTGCGCTATGAGGGTTATGCGCCCGGCGGCGTTGCGCTGATAGTCGAGGCGCTGACGGACAACCGCAACCGCACGGCCAGCGATGTGCGTTCCTATTTCACAAAGGCAGGCGGGGCGCTGGCGGAGACCGGGGCGGTTGCCTTCATGTTCGACCATGTGGGCGAAATTGAATTCGACACCAAGGTGGCCAGTGAAGACGCGATGCTGGAAGCCGTGCTGGAAGCTGGCGCAGATGATGTCGTCTCCAGCGCCGACGGACACGTGATCACGACCTCGATTGAAAGCTTTGTGGAAGTCTCCAAGGCGCTCGAAGCCAAATTCGGCGAACCCCGCAAATCCAAACTCGTCTGGCGTCCGCAAAATACGATCAACGTGGACGATGAAACCGGCGAAAAAATTCTCAAGCTCACCAATAATCTAGACGAGCATGATGATGTGCAGAACGTCTATGCGAATTTCGAGATCTCTGATGCGCTGATGGCGAAGTTGGGCGGATAAGCGCCCGCTTTCTGCTTTTTCCGGGCTTTGAATTTGTGGGGTGAACAGGGTGCAGAGTGTGCGTGGTCGCCCTGCGCTTGCCACCTACCCGCGCCCGGGCTAGGTCAGGCGTCATCATCCAAGGAAACCCGAAAGAGGCTTTCATGTCCGCTTTGCCTGAAACGATGACTGCGATTGCCATCACGGCTGCCGGTGGGCCTGAAGTGCTCCAGCCTGTGACCGAAAAAGTGCCGCAGCCAAAGGATGGGGAAATCCTCGTCAAGGTCATGGCCGCTGGTGTGAACCGCCCGGATGTGTCGCAGCGGCAAGGCCGTTATCCGGCGCCCGCGGATGCGTCGCCTCTGCCGGGACTGGAAGTTTCCGGCGTTGTTGCTGCCCTGGGCGCGAATGTCGCCAAATGGAAAGTGGGTGACGAGGTCTGCGCGCTCACCCATGGCGGCGGCTATGCGGAATATGTCACCGTCAATCAAGGACACGCGCTGGTCAAGCCGAAGGGCTTTTCCTGGATCGAGGCTGCTGGCATTCCCGAGACGTTCTTCACGGTCTGGGTCAACGGCTTCATGATCGCGAAACTATCGAAGGGCGAAACGGCGCTGTGCCATGGCGGTTCTTCGGGCATCGGCACGACGCTGATCATGCTGGCCAAAGAGATCGGTGCGCGTGTCATCATCACTGCGGGCAGCGACGAAAAGTGCGATTTCTGCAAGAAACTCGGGGCTGATGTCGCCATCAATTACAAGACGCAGGATTTTGTGGAAGAGGTGAAGAAGGCCACGGGCGGCAAGGGGGCCAACGTGATTCTCGACATGGTGGCCGGTCCCTATGTGCAGCGCAATTTTGAAGCTGCAGCGCGCGATGCGCGTATCGGCCAGATCGCCTTGCAACTGGGTTACAAGATCGAGGGTCTCGATATCCGCCCGATCTCAGCCAAGCGGCTCATGTGGACCGGCTCGGCGTTGCGTCCGCGCACGATCGCAGAAAAGTCGGAAATCGCCCGCTCGCTAGAAGAACATGTTGCGCCGATGTGGGCGGCAGGCAAGTGCCGGCCGATCATCGATTCAACTTTCCCGCTGCATGAGGCATCCACTGCGCACGCACGCATGGAAACAAGCCAGCATCAGGGCAAGATCATCATGACGGTGGCCTAGGTGGCCAGAGCGTCTCTGCCTGTCATCGTAGCAGGCGCAGGACCAACCGGCCTGGCGACCGCGTTGTCGTTGGGTCTTGCGGGCGTCGATGTTATTCTTGTGGAACGCGAGCCGGGTCTGACCGTCGACCTTCGTGCAGGATCGTTCCATCCGCCGACGACCGACATGCTGGTCAAACTCGGCTGCACGGCCATGCTGGAAAAAGGCATCAAGGTGCCCACGTGGCAGATCCGCGACCGCGTTGATGGCATCGTTGCCGAATTCGATCTTGGCCTGATTGCTGACGAAACTCCCTATCCTTTCCGCTTGCATCTGGAACAGCATCGCCTGACGCCGATACTGCTTGAGCAGATACGCACACGCACGCCCAACGTGTCGGTGCGGTTCGGCAACGGCCTCATGTCTGTCGCGGACCGAGGAAGCCATGCGGCTGTGCAGCTCGATGACGGCAGCCGTATCGATGGCGCGTTTGTCGTGGGTTGCGAGGGCGCGCGCTCCATCGTGCGCACCGCCATCGGCAGCAAGTTTGTGGGCTTCACCTGGCCAGAGAAATTGCTGGTCGCCTCGACCATGTTTGATCTGGGTACGTTGGGCTTCTCGGGGGCTGGATATATCGCCGATCCCGTGAATTTTGCGGCCGTGTTCCACGTGCCTGACGAGGGCCCGCCGGGCCTGTGGCGCATTGCATATCCCATCGACCCTGATACGCCCGATAAAATCGTTATGGATGAGGCTCTCATCCGTTCGCGGCTGAAACTGGTGATGGAATATTCCGGCGCGAATGTAGACGATTTCGATCTTGTCTATCGTTCCACCTACAAGGTGCATCAGCGCGTCGCTGAGAACTGGCACAAGGGTCATCTCGTGATTGCTGGCGATGCTGCGCATCTCAATAATCCTTTCGGCGGATTGGGACTGAATGGCGGCGTACATGACGCGGTCAATCTTGCCACCAAACTTGCGCCAGTCTGGCTCGATGGCGGGGACCATATTCCCGCGTTCACTCTTTACGAACGCCAGCGTCGTCCGATCAATATCAAGTCCGTGCAGGCCATGAGCATACGGAACAAGAAACTCCTGGAGGAGCGGGATCCGGACGTGCGCAAACAAAGTCAGGCCGAGATTGCAGCCATCGCCAGAGATCCGATCAAGGCGCGCAAATTCCTGATGGAAACATCCATGCTGGATTCAGTCCAGCAGGCTGCCGCCATCACGCTGGATACGTCGGTTGATGCGGACTGGAGCGGAATGGATGCGGCCTGACAATATAATTTGGGAGGAAAGACCGATGGCGACTTATGTTCTTGTACATGGTGCTTGGCATGGTGGCTGGTGCTGGAAACGCACGACGGAATTGCTGCGCGCGAAGGGACACACCGTCTTCGAGCCGACATTGCCCGGGGTAGGTGCGCGCGCGCATGAAGCCAATGCGGCGATCGGTCTGACTTCGCATGTGAACGACGTGATCGGCCTGATCGAGATCGAAGAGCTCGAGAACGTTATCCTTGTCGGGCATTCCTATGGTGGCATGGTGATCACAGGGGCCGCCGAGCGCATTGCGCCGAAGCTGGCGACCCTCGTTTATCTCGATGCTTTTGTGCCGAAGGACGGGCAGTCGCTGACATCAATTCTCGGGCCTGAGCGGGCTCAGCAGACGGCGGGCAATGCGGGCGATGGCTGGAAAGTGCCAGCGCCCCCGCCGTCCTATTTCGGTGTGAAGGCGCAGAGCGATATTGACTGGATCACGCGCTGCTGCACGCCGCAGTCCCTGCTCACCTTCATGCAGCCTGTGCAGGCCAAGGGCGAATGGCAGAACGTCAAACGCAAGGTCTATATCCGCGCGGAGGGGCATCCCGGTCCGACATTCGCTCCGTTCGGCGAAATGGCCAAGACAACTCCGGGCTGGGATTATCACGCCGTCTCCTGCGGCCATGAAGTGATGATCGAAATGCCACGGGAACTCGCGGACATCTTGTTGAAGCTCGCCTGAAAGCGCAGCAAATCGCAATTCGACAAGCGCTGGATTGTGATTATGGTGCTTTGAAAATACAGGGAGGCGCAGATGGAATTCGGCATTCAGTTTTTTCCCGATGTCAGTCCACAGGAAAAAAGCGGGCAGGATTATTGGGGCGATGCGTTGCGCCTCTGTGATCACTTCGACGAACTCGGTTACACCAATGTTCGCACCGTTGAACATTATTTTCTGCCCTATGGCGGGTATTCGCCCAATCCGCATATTTTTCTCACGGCGGCATCGCAGCGCACGAAAAAGGCGAAGCTTGTCACCGGGGCCATCCTCCCCGTGTTCAATCACCCGCTGAAGATGGCTGGCGAAATTGGCATGCTCGATTCCATTTCAGGCGGACGGCTTGAATGCGGTTTCGCGCGGGCCTTCCTGCCACATGAATTCGAGCGCTTTGGTATTCCGCTGGATGAAAGCCGCGAGCGGTTTACAGAAGGCGTCGAGTCCATTCGCCGTCTGCTCGAAGAGGAGAATGTCACCGTCGAAGGCAAATATCATTCGTTCCAGAATGTCACGTCCTTGCCTCGCCCGGTCCAGAAGCCACGTCCGCCATTCTGGGTTGCTGCGATTGCAACGCCGGAGACTTTTGAAACGGCGGGACGCCTTGGTTATGGAATCATGGCGATCCCGCTTGTTGGCTCCCATATGGCGAGTCTGATCCGGCTCTACCGTCAGGCGTGGAAAGATGCGGGACATCCTGGAAATGGCCGTATCACACTGGCCTTCCACATGTTCTGTCATGAAGATCATGACAAGGCTGTCGCGATCGCGCGCGATCCGCTCAATCATTATCTGAAATCGGTAGTCGATGCGGCCTCGGCGTGGACCGGTGGCACCGTGTCAAAAGATTATCCTGACTATGGCAAATTGCTGAGTGCGCTGGCGAAAGAAACCTTTGAATCACAGGTGGAAAAAAACGGAGCATGGGTGGGCACGCCAGAGGAAATCCGAAAATCCATTGCCGCCTATAACGAGGTTACAGGCGGCTTTGACATCGCCTCCATGCAGGTGAATTTTCATACGATCAGCTATGAAGATGCGCTGGCCTCCTTGCGTTTGTTCTCGCGCGAGGTCATGCCGCATTTTGCATGAATTGGGCCTGTAGCCTGAATTGGGCCTGTTGCATGAGTTGGGCTTGCCTCAGGCAAGCCCCCGCTTTTCCATCAGCGCATCGGGCGTAGGCAGCCGGCCACGGAATCTAATATAGGCGGCATCCGGTTCGCGCCGGCCGCCCGCAGAATAGATGTGTTCTTTAAGACGCGCTGCGACGTCCTTGTCGAAGATATCTCCCTTTTCCTCGAATGCATTGAAGGCGTCGGCATCCAGCACTTCTGACCAAAGATATGAATAATAGCCCGCTGCATAACCTTCGCCACTGAAGATGTGAGAGAAATGTGGCGTGCGATGGCGCATCACGATTTCGCGCGGCATATGGACGGCGGCCAGTCTTTCCCGCTCGAATTGTTCTGCATCAACCGTGGCAGGGGCCGGCAGTTCGTGCAGGTCCATATCAACATAGGCGGAAGAGCAATATTCCACAGTTGCAAAACCCTGGTTGAACGTGCGCATCTTCAGCACGCGCTCGATCAGTTTATCAGGCATGGGCGCGTTGGTCTCGTGATGCCGCGCGTATTTGCGCAGGATTTCAGGTTGCAACACCCAATGCTCATAAAGCTGCGAGGGCAGTTCAACAAAATCTGTGGAAACGCTGGTGCCGGATATGCGGGGATAGGTGACATCCGACAACATGCCGTGCAGCGCGTGGCCGAATTCATGAAAAAGAGTGCGCGCGCCATCCAGTGAAAGCAGCGCGGGCTGGCCTTCGCCGGGTTTTGCTGTGTTCAGCACGTTGATGACGATTGGACGTGTGTCCCCGTCAAGCCTGTCCTGCCCGCGGAAATTCGACATCCATGCGCCGCTGCGCTTTGACGAGCGGGCAAAATCGTCCGCCACGAACAGGGCGATATGATTGCCGGCAGAATCCTTCACCTCGTAAGTGCGGACATCGGGATGATAGACATCCAGCCCCTTGATTTCGGCGAATGAGAGACCGAACAGGCGATGGGCAACGTCAAACGCGGCAGCGCGAATGTTATCGAGCAGAAAATAGGCTTCTACTTCGCTCTCATCGAGATCGAATTTCTGTTTGCGCAGTTTCTCGACGTAATAACGCCAGTCGTGCGCGGCGATGGCGAAATTGGCGCCTTCGGAATCGGCCAGTTTCTGTAATTCGTCGCGGTCAGCCTGTGCGCGCTTCAACCCGCCCTGCCAGACGCGGTCGAGAAGTTCGCGCACGGCTGCAGGGGTTTTCGCCATGGTGTTATCGAGCTTGAAATCAGCAAACGTGTCGTAGCCGAGGAGCTTTGCCCGCTCAGCCCGTAACGCGACGATCTCGGCGATGATTTTCATGTTGTTGGTCGCGCCCGGATTTTCGCCGCGCTTCGTCCAGGCGTCGAAAAGAATCTCGCGCAGATCGCGCCGCGTCGAGGATTGCAGAAAGGGCTCTACATGCGAACGCGATAACGTCAGGATGTGTTTGCTCGGCATTCCCCGCTCCTTGGCGGTGGCGGCGGCGCTGGCGATCAGGCTTTCGGGAAGCCCTGCGAGGTCGCCGGGGGCCTGCAGCAGGAGTGTGAACTCTGCCTCGTCCTTCAGTACGTTCTGTCCAAAGGACGTTGCGAGCGTTGCAAGACGGGACACGATTTCGGTCAGGCGCGCGCGGGTGCCTACATCGAGCTTTGCGCCAGAACGCACAAAGTCTTTATGAATGAGTTCGAGGACGCGAACCTGTTCATCATCGAGCCCCAGCGTCTGGCGGGCAGAATGCAGGGTAGAGATCCGTTTGAAGAGATCGGGATTGAGATAGATCGCGGAGCGGTGCTGGGCGAGTTTTGGTGAAATCTCCCGCTCGATCTTCTGCAAGGCTTCATTTGTGACGGTGCCGGAAAGATTCCAGAAGACACGGCTCACGCGCCGCAAGGTTTCCCCTGAACGCTCAAAAGCAGCGATCGTATTGGCAAAGTCCGGTGGCGCGGTGTTTCCCGCTATGTTGGCGATTTCGCCAGCGTGTTCCTCAAGCCCCCGCACGAAGGCGGGCTGAAAATGTTCCGGCAGGATTTCGGTAAAGCGCGGCAGTTCGAAGGGGGTATTCCATTTCGGCTCGAAAAAGGGATTCTGGGTCATGTCGGATCCGGCGGGGAAGAGCTGTTGACGCAGGGACGGGAGATTGCGCCGCCACAATATATGCGCAAGAAGCGAATATGCTACTTTACGAATTGGAAAGCAGGCGCACAAATTTGCGCGACTGACGCACAGGGCAGAAAATATGACCGAAAGTAATGTTTTCAGGGTCCAGCCGGCGCCTGTCGCTGCAGCGAAACCTGCCGTTTACAAGGTGGAGATGGATGACCGCTGCATGGTTTTTCCAGACGGGAAGACGTTGCAGCATGTTTTGGTCACCTCCGACGCGAGTGGCAACCTGACCCTTGAAGCCATTTATGCCTTTAATACCTCCCGGCTCGATCCATTGTTGCTGGCGATGCCGCTGGCCGAAGCCTGTGAGTTCGTTCGCGAACTGGTGGGTGCGGTGTTCCAGGCCAAGACGGGGTTCTATCTGACCGACGAATGGAAAATCGCCATAAACGTGATGGCGAACGGCTATCAGATTGATATCCAGCGCGAAGCACGCAAGACAGAGCTTTTCCTGTCAACCGGCGTGATCTGGCGCTTCATCAAGGCTCTGCTGATGACACTGGACCAAGTCGCCCCTGTGCAGGCGAATTGAATCCACCCCGCTGCGGTTTTGATTGCAATCGATCGTGCCGCCACCTATATTGTCGCCAATCCCAGTCATGATTGCGTATTTCGAGGCTTGCCTCGGCCCGGCCGGAGCCTGCAGCTGCTTGTCTTGAATTCGCGATTAAAGACTGATGTTGCGCTGTAAAATATGGCGCAATAACAGATGACTACACTGTTTCGAGGAGAATTGACATGCGTGATGCCCCGCTGATGCCAAAGGCAACCGCTGTCTGGCTGGTGGAGAATACTTCTCTTACCTTCGACCAGATTGCCGAATTCTGCGTGCTTCACCCGCTGGAAGTGAAGGCCATCGCCGACGGCGAGGTGGCTGCAGGTATTCGCGGCCATGACCCCATCACGTCCAACCAGCTCACGCGCGATGAAATCGCCAAGGCCGAGAAAGACTCCGAACATAAGCTCGTTCTGGCCAAGTCCAAGGTGCGTTTGCCGGAAGTAAAAAAGCAACGCGGGCCGCGCTATACGCCGCTTTCTCGCCGGCAGGATCGCCCGAACGCCATTTTGTGGCTGGTCCGGAACCATCCAGAACTGAAGGATGCGCAGATCATGCGTCTGGTTGGCACAACCAAGACGACTCTGGCGGCTGTACGCGACCGCACGCATTGGAATGCGCCAAATCTTTCACCGCTCGACCCGGTGACACTTGGAATCTGCTCGCAGCTCGATCTGGATTTCGAGGTGGGCCGCGCCAACAAGGACAAGCCGTCGCAGCCGGACCACGGGGCAACGCTTGTCTCCGCCGAAATTACGACAGGTCCCGTTTACGAGGAAGACCGGCCGCAGCCGGTGCTGCCCGACAATGTGTTCGGGAATATGACCCTGCCGCGCGCTGCAAAGGTCGAAGAAGACGACGGTATTGATCTGGGTTCTGTCTTCGCGAAATTGAAGGACCTCAAGGTCAAGGAATAATTAAGTCTCGCAATTTCCAGGTTGTCTGCGCCGCCAGCGGTTTCTCCTGCTGGCGGCATTTTTATTGGCGCGCCTGATTGCGCTGCATTGAAGCGGATGCCATTTTGACTCTGCAGTGTGGAGAGAGAATATAGACGAGGGCCGGGAAATCCGGACCCATCGTTCCGGGAGGTTTACTATGGGAGGTGGCAGTATTTCCGGTGCGGATATTCCGCGACCGTGGCTTGACCATTATCCGGCCGGGGTAGCCAAGACGCTCGATGACGGCGCCATCGGAACCCTGCTCGTCGTTTATGACGAAACCATGCGCAATTATTCTGATCGTCCGGCGCTGGAAAGTTTCGGTGTGCGAATGAGCTACGGCCAGGTGGGCGCAGCTGCAGAGAAGATTGCCGCTGCCTTGCAGGTGGCTGGTGTGCGCAAGGGCGACCGCATCGCCATCATGATGCCTAATGTCATGGCCTATCCGGCAGTCATATTCGGAATATTGTTGGCAGGCGGCGTGGTTGTGAACGTCAATCCGCTCTACACAGCGCGCGAACTTACACATCAGTTGAATGATGCCGGTGCGAAGCTGATTTTTGTGTTCGAAAACTTTGCGCATACTCTGGCTGATTGCCTTGAAGATGTGCCGGAGCTGAAATGCGGGGTGATCGTTTCCCCCGGTGATCTCATGGGGTTTAAAGGCAAGATTATCAATTTTGTTTCAAAATATGTGAAGAAGTCGGTGCCCGCCTTTGCCTTGCGTGGCTCGGTTCGTTTTGGCGCGTTCCTGGGCTGGGCAAAGGATGGTGCGTTTCAGAGGCCTGAAGTCTCGCGGGACGACGTGGCTTTTCTGCAATACACTGGCGGGACGACAGGGGTCTCGAAAGGGGCTGTGCTGCTGCACAGGAATATTGCGGCCAATGTGTTGCAATGCGAGGCGTGGCTGACGCCGTTCCTTGGTGGGCGGCAAGATCATGTGATGTACACAGCGTTGCCGCTCTACCACATTCTTGCATTGACGGCCTGCAACCTCTTCATGTTTCGCATTGGGGCCATGCAGGTGCTGATCGCCAATCCGCGAGACGTTCCAGGTTTCATCAAGACATTACAGAAAACGCCGCCCAGCATACTCGTGCTGGTGAATACACTGTACAATGCTCTTGCGCATGCCGACGGCTTTGCGGCAGTGGATTTCTCGAAACTGAGCCTGTGCATTTCCGGCGGAATGGCGACACAGGCTGCCGTCGCAGAGCGCTGGAAACAGCTCACGGGCAAACCCATTATAGAAGGCTACGGCCTCTCGGAGACCTCTCCGCTGGTCAGCATCAACCGGCTCGATATTCAGGATTTCACGGGAACAATCGGTTACCCGGCGCCCGGTACGGACATCTACGTGCGTGCGCCGGATGGTTCTCTGGTTCCGCCCGGGGAGCCGGGTGAATTGTGCGTGAAGGGACCGCAGGTGATGGCGGGCTATTGGCAGCGGCCAGAGGAAACAGAGAAAGTCACCACGGAAGATGGCTTTTTCCGCACGGGCGACGTCGCCGTGCTTTTGCCCGATGGCCAAATCAAGATCGTGGACCGGATCAAGGACATGATCGCAGTGTCCGGCCTCAAGGTATTCCCCAATGAAGTTGAAGACGTGCTGGCTTCACATCCCAAAGTACTGGAAGCGGCAGTCATCGGCGTGCCTGATGAGCATTCGGGTGAGGCCGTCGCGGCCTATATCGTGCGCAAGGACATGAGTGTGACAGTCGATGAATTGCGCGCATATGCGCGTGAAAGTCTCGCGCCCTACAAAGTGCCAAAACATGTGGAGTTCCGCGACAGTCTGCCGAAGACGAATGTAGGCAAGATCCTGCGGCGAGAATTGCGCGATGAAGTGGTGGGGAAGAACGTGCCTGCCTAAGCGGCGGGTACGCTGAAAGCAGAATGAAAGTTATATTTGCTTGTCAGTTTGATCTCCGAAGAAATTCAAAACTCCTCGATACGATCGATCTTGTTGGGATAAAACGCCAGCAATTCGCGGATGCCGCCCACAGGTTCGAAGGGTGTTTCGTAACTCCAGACGGAATTTTCCTCGCGCCCATCTTCTGCGAGCATTGTGAAATAGCTGGCCTCGCCCTTGTAGGGGCACCAGCTGTTGTGTTGTGTGCGAGCCAGCATGGCCATCTTTACGTCGTTGCGCGGAAAATAAAAGACCGGCGAATAGCTGGCTTCCTGCATGACAAGCGCGGCGGCGCTTTCGGCAATCGTTTGTCCGCGAAAGATCACGCGCAGCTTTTTGTCTGCTGGCGCAAGTGTGATGGGATGATCGGGGCCTGGGATTTTTTGGGTGCGGGATGGATCTGACATGTATTGTGCCTTTTGATCAATTCAGTCCTGATTATTTAACGGTTCGAGGCCAAGGTCTGAGAGACAAAGTGTTATATCGGGTACTGTTGAGGCCGAAATGGTCGAAGTGCAATTGAATTCCGAGATTTCAGAATATTGTGCCGACGTCAGCTTCCGGTGGACGCGGGTGACAAGATTGCGCGCGTTAATCACCCACACTTCCTGTACGCCATGGGCAGCATAGATATTGATTTTGCTGCCAAGATCATATGCGAGGCTTGAGTCCGCCACTTCGACTGCCAGCAACACGTGTGGACCATCCAACGTATCAAGACTTACATTCCGTGCAAATATACAAAAATCGGGTTCTACAAATGTTGATGGCCCAAGGCGCAAGGTCGTTTCCGGGATGATTGCCAATCCTGCAGGTTTGCTGGCCTGAAAATATTCATTCAGGATCATTTTGATCCATTCATGTCTGGCACCCTTGGGCGACATGGGTACAATCTCCCCGCCAATCATTTCAAAACGTTCGTCTTCAGAAATTATTCCTGCCTTAATCATGGCCTCAATTTCGGCCACGCTCCAGCAACGGCGAGGCAGCCCTTCGGCTGCCTGCGTTGTTGCCGGCTTTGCACCCAATTGTATTCCCGGATGAAAGATGTGCTCGTTCATGCTTTGCATTGTAACATATTTGAAGGGGGTTTGATATCAGGGGTATCCTGCGAACACTCACCCCGTGCGGCCCTTTAGCGCCGTTTCGATTTCACCCATTATGGCGGGATCGTCGATGGTGGCGGGCATTGTCCATTCATCGCCATCGGCAATCTTTTTCATGGTGCCACGAAGGATCTTGCCGGAGCGTGTTTTGGGCAGGCGATCGATCGTGACGGCAGTCTTGAAGGCGGCTACCGGGCCGATCTTTTCGCGCACCAGACCGACAACTTCCTTTTCGATCAGGGCGTGATCACGGGTGACACCGGCCTTGAGCACGAGAAAGCCCAGCGGCGCCTCGCCTTTCAATGCGTCCTTGGCGCCAATGACCGCGCATTCGGCAACATCGGGATGTGATGCAAGGACTTCTTCCATGCCGCCGGTCGAGAGCCTGTGGCCAGCGACGTTGATGATGTCGTCTGTGCGGCCCATGATGTAGAGATAGCCATCTGCATCACGGTAGCCGGCGTCGCTGGTCTTGTAATAGCCTGGGAATTCTTCGAGATAACTTTCACGCATGCGCGCATCGTTCTGCCAGAGCGTAGGCAGTGCGCCTGGCGGCAACGGCAATTTGATCACGATGGATCCCATGGTGCCGTCTGGCAATGGCTTTGAAGCTTCGTCGACGATCTGCACTTCCCAGCCGGGCAGGGGGACTGTGGGCGAACCATGCTTGATTGGCAGCAAGCCGAGTCCGACAGGATTGCCGGCAACACACCAGCCGGTTTCCGTCTGCCACCAATGGTCGACCACGGGTACTTTCAGGATTTGCTCGGCCCATTGAAGCGTCGGCGGATCGGCTCGTTCGCCTGCAAGAAACAATGTCCGGAATTTGGAAAGATCATATTTTTTGAGAAACGCCGCATCAGGATCTTCCTTTCGGATCGCCCGGAACGCGGTTGGCGCAGTGAAGAAGGCCACGACCCCGTATTCGGCAATGATGCGCCAGAACGTGCCGGGATCGGGTGTGCCAACAGGTTTGCCTTCAAACAGGATTCCGGTCGCTCCGTGCAGCAGTGGTCCATAGACGATGTAGCTGTGGCCGACGACCCAGCCGACATCGGAGGCGGTGAAGAAGACCTCTCCGGGATCCACGCCGTACAGGTTTTTCATTGACCATTTCAGCGTCACCATATGGCCGCCGGTGTCGCGAACGACGCCCTTGGGAATGCCAGTGGTGCCCGAAGTGTAGAGAATATACAGCGGGTCGGTTGCGGCCATTTCCACACAGGGCGCTTTTTTTCCGACGGACCTGGCCGCATCAGACAGCTGTTGCCAGTCATGGTCACGTCCGGCGGTCATCGCCGCCGTTTCCTGCGGGCGCTGGTAGACGATTATATTTTCGGGCTTGAAATCGGACAGGCTGATCGCCTCGTCCAGCAAAGGCTTGTATTTCACCACGCGACCGGGCTCGATACCGCATGAGGCGGCAAGGATCAGTCTGGGCTTTGCGTCGTCAATTCGGGTCGCCAGTTCCTTGGATGCAAAACCGCCGAAAACCACCGAGTGCACCGCGCCAATTCGTGCGCAGGCGAGCATCCCTATGGCGGCTTCCGGGATCATCGGCATGTACATGACGATGCGATCACCCTTCTTGACGCCAAAATCCTGCAGAACAGCGGCGAAGGCTGCGACCTCGTCGCGCAATTGGTTGTAGGTGTAGGTTCGTTTGGAATTGGTGACAGGGCTGTCGTAGATCAAAGCCAGTTGTTCGCCCCGTCCGCTATCGATGTGCCGGTCCAGTGCGTTGAAACACATGTTGCAGGTGGCGTCTGGAAACCAGCGGCCATAGACGCCTGCATTCGCATCGAAAATCTTCTGCGGCGGTTTGAACCAGTCGATCTCCCTGGCGGCTTCGGCCCAAAAAGCCTCGGGATTGGACTTCCAGCGCGCATAGGTTTTCGCGTATTTGCTGGTCATTGGGTGCTCCAGTCTGGATTGCCGGTCTGTTGCCGATTTACAGGATGAAAGCCTTCAGCGCACCCTGCATCTGCGCGGCAGTGAATAGTCATTTCGGATGGGCCCAAAATCAGGCCAGGGACGCTGGTTTCCTGTCATTTAACTCTTTTTTGAGGGCGCGGGGCTAGGCTGCCAGGTGCATTCTGAACGAGTGGAAATGGTATGAGCCTGGAAACAATAGACGCGCCCATGCGGACGCATTGGCCGGCCGTTTCGCCCATGCGTGTGAGCTGGATGATTACTGCCGCCATCGCGATTGCTGACGTGGCCGGGATCGCGATGCTGGGCTTTTCCGTGCCTCTCATCAAAGGGGGCCTGATCGCTGGCATTGCGCTGATGATGCTGGGGCTATGCTGGATTTACACTGTAAAACGGCCCGATGCCCGCATCGCCGCTGCCTCAAAGGCAACGCTGTTTCTCATCGTGTTCACATTGGTGCTGGCTACGTTGAGCTATCTGGCTTGCTCGCTGGGCTGGCCTTTGCAAGACGAGGGCTTTGAGGCATTTGACCGGGCATTGGGATTTTACTGGCCCGCGCATATGTCTTTTGTGGCGGAAAGGCCAGCCCTCGCGAACTTCCTGTTGATTGCCTATCAGACTTCGATGCCGCAAGTGGCGCTGGTTATCCTGGTGCTGGTCGCCACCCAGCGCTACGAACGGCTTGAGCAATTCCTGCTGTTGTTTGCAATCACGGCGACGGTCGTCATCCTGTCAGCGGCTGCGTGGCCATCATTTGGCGCCTTCGCAGTGAACCTGCCTCCGTCGGAAGTTCTGGCGCCCATCAGCGATCCTTATCCCGCCGCGTGGCACATGAAGCATTTTCTCGCGCTGCGCGATGGCAGCCTCCGTGAAATTCCGCTGAGCAATTTTCAGGGGCTGGTGAGCTTTCCATCCTTCCACACAGCGCTGGCGTTGATAACGGTTTGGGCGCTTTTTCCCGTGCGCTGGTTTTCTGCGCCCATCTATGTGCTCAATGGTGTTCTGATCTTTTCGACGCTGGCGATTGGCGGTCACTATCTGGCTGATGTCATTGGCGGCGCATTTATCTCTTTGGCCGCGATTGCGCTGGTGTCGCGCAAATCCGTGATTTCGAGGGTGCCAGTGGACAGGAGCCCTGCGTGAGCCTCTCAGGGAGCGCGCAGCCTGCTGGTGCAGGCTTGAAGGGCTCCTTGCGCCGGGAAGCCATGGGATTTGCCGCAGCTGGCCTGGCTGGACTTGCCGTTGATGCAGGGCTGACTGTTTTACTGGTTCGATCAGGTTGGCTTTCGCCAGTGATTGCACGCATTCCGGCCACTGCGGTCGCAATCGGCGTCACTTACGTGCTCAACCGACATTTTTCGTTCCGGTCGAACGATCAGCGCTGGGGTCATGAATTACTGCGCTATGCCGGGGTGAATCTTTCTGGCGCGGCCGTCAATTATGCTTGCTATGTATTATTTCTGTTCGCATGCGGTTATTTTGGACTAATGGATTCATCCACTTCCACTGCTGCCCTGATCGGGATATTGGCAGGGTCCGCGGCGGCGGCCTGCCTTAACTTCATCGGCTCGCGCTCCCTCGCCTTTGTGAAACGGGAAAGCGCTCGCAGTCATGCCCCTCCACCAGGCCAATAACTCCGAAGAAGCTTATCGTCCGAATGAATACATTTTCCGATTTGAAGCGCCCTCTCAGCTTTTGAGCTGAATGCATGATTTCTGATTGGACATTCTACGCGGTTGCCATTCCTGCGGTGCTGTTGCTGGGGTTGGGAAAGGGTGGCTTTTCCGGAATTGGCATTCTGTCGCTGCCGTTGCTGTCGCTTGTGATACCGCCTGTTCAGGCCGTTGCGATTACATTGCCGATCTTGATGGTGCAGGATCTTGTCAGTGTTTGGGCATTCCGACGTGATTATTCGCTCGAAAACCTGAAAATCCTGATGCCTGCAGGGTGCGCAGGGCTGACGATCGGCTATTTCACTGCAGCGCGCGTGCCTGGCGCAGCGGTCCTGATTCTGGTTGGCGTGATTTCGCTGAGTTTTGTCGCCCACTCACTGTTGCGCAAGGTTCCTGCGGACGAGAAGCCGAGCCCGCCGGACTGGTTCAAAGGTTCGTTCTGGGCCTTGATTGCAGGGTTTACCAGTTTCATCGCCAATGCGGGCGGCCCGCCGTATCAAGTCTATATCGTTCCGCAGAAACTGCCGCCGCGCGTTTATGCCGGGACCGGCGCAATCTATTTCGCGATATTCAACTACACGAAGTTTTTTGCGTTCATGCACCTGGGTTTCATGTCAACCGAAGTGATGTTGACGTCAGTTGTCCTGTTCCCTCTGGCGATCATCGCAACGCTGGGCGGGGTGTGGCTGGTCAAGCGTGTGCCGTTGAAGATCTTTTACAAGCTCATCTATGGCTTGACGTTCATTATGGGCATCAAGCTGATGTGGGATGGACTGCGCGGTCTCGGTTATATCTGATCGACCGGGTCAAGCGGTCGCCGCTGCACGATATCAATTTTGTGAGGGATTGCCGAGATCCATGCGGGTCGAAGCCGTAAGAGCTGATGCGGGCGATGCCGGCAAGACGGCCGAGATGTTTTCTTCGGCTTGCCCATGATGGGGCGTAGCAATCCAGAATAAACCCGTGACAGCCAGGACTAACGCTGCCGCCATCGCTGCTATGCCAAGGGTACGATTTTGCGCGAGACCATTAGACGCAGGTCTCGTCCCCGCGACATTTTCATTGGCGCCTTCGGATGACTGCTGCGAAGTAAACTCCGGAATGTAGGATCCGCGCGGTATCGTGATCCTGACG
>CAMDKB010000027.1 GCA_945901195.1 Rhizobium sp. Q54 | reverse complement strand
CGCGACAGGAAAATCCTGAAGCGATACCCGAACAAGGATCAAAGCCATGTTGAAAACGGCCTCACTCACAAGCGTGCGCTTTCCTTCAAAGCGCATCGCTTTCATCGCTCTCCTCGCCCTCGGCACGTCGCTGAGTTCGATATCTTCTGCCAGTGCCCAGTTGGGCGCCGGCGGTCAGCCGCCTGCTCCCGGTCAGTCCCAACAGGGTCAGAATCCACAGGATCAGAACGATAATGAAGTTCAACAGATCCTGGCCAAGTACGGCCAGTTCAGCCGCCACGAAAAATATGGCGACGTCTGGAAGCCGACGCAGGTTGCCCAGGGCTGGCGTCCCTACGAGCCCTGCCACTGGGTCTACAACCAGGAAATGAAGAGCTGGTATTTCGACGACAAGACCGAATGGGGGAATATCGTGCACCATTACGGTCGCTGGACACTCGATCAGCAGGAAGGCTGGTTGTGGGTTCCTGGCAGCGAATTCGGCCCCGGCTGGGTCTCCTGGGAAATGCGCGGCAATGAAGTGGGCTGGGCGCCTCTGCCTCCCGAACAGGATGCAGCCATGATTGAATCGGCCGCATTCAAGAGCAATCCGAACCTCTGGACCTTCGTTGCCCTTGAATCACTCGGCAAAGGCTGCGGCGCCGGCGCCGCGCCTCCGCCACCGCCCCAGCAACGCGCCATGGCGCCATTCATGCCTGCTCCCATGCCTGTAGCTGCCCCCATGCCAGCAGTTGGCGGTGGTTATGTCTCCGGCGGTGGTGGCGGCATTTATCTCCCGCCCCGTATCGTGATTGTGCACGGCTGCCACAGCAATCCCCGCTGGTGCAATTGGCATCCCCACTGGAACCCAAGGCCTCACCCACATCCTTGGCCTCACCCAAGGCCCGGCGATCACGCTGGCTGCAAGGCGGCATGGTGCCTGCCTGGACATCAGAACGGACCAAAACCCGGCGGCAACAACAACCCTCATCCGGATCAGAAATGCGGCATATTCGGCCAGTTCTGCAAACCGGGCCAACAGGCTGGCAATAATGGACCACACAAGCCGGGCATTGGACACCGCCCGTCATGCCACGCCATGAACGCCGCCTGCCGACCTGATCTGTTTGGAAAAGGTCGCCACTTCCCGACCCGGATTGTTCATCTCACGCCGCATTTCCCGAATCGCTTCGTGAACCACGGCCCCCGCTTTAACCAGCGCTTTGTGATGCATCAGCCCCGCTTCACTCCCCGGCCGATGCACATCCAGCATCGTTCCTTTACCCCGAGCCGCAGCTTTGCTCCTCATATGGGCGGCGGCATGAGAATGGGCGGCGGAGGTGGAATGCGGTTCGCCGGTGGTGGTGCACGTCGCCGCTAAGATAACGAAAATACACACTAAACCGGCGGTAGAACCCGCCGGTTTTCTTCTTGTGAACCGCGTAAATAACATTTTAAATTAGTATAATAAATCAAAAAACATTGTTTTCCGTGAATATGTTGTTATATACCAAACAGGTTCATGCTGGCCAAGTGGAGTCTGCCGTGTCCGAAGTCTTCTCCTCGCTGTTCTCAGATCCTCGTCTGGCCGTGGCGGCTGCTGCGGCTGCAATCGGTGTGGTCTTTGGAATCCTGTCCGAAAGTTCGCAATTGTGCCTGTTCGGCGGGTTGCGTGAAGCCCGTGATGGAAAGCCAAGCCGCCTTGCCGCCTATTTCATCGCGGTTCTGGCCTCGCTGGCCGCGACGCAGGGGCTCATTGCATTGACCGATGTAGATCTCTCCACATCAGTCTATCTGGCTGTAGCTTCGGCCATTCCCGGCATGATCCTGGGCGGGCTGATATTCGGTTTTGGCGCTGCCTTGACGCGCGGCTGCGCGGGCCGTCTGACAGTTCTGGCGGCCTCCGGCAATCTGCGTGCGTTGACGGTGATTATTGTCCTCGGACTTGCTGCCTATGCCACCATGCGCGGCATTCTGGCCCCCTTGCGCTTGCCTGTCGAAGCGATCGCCAAGCCTGCCGCAGCTATGCCCGATATGATCACGGCTGCGGGCATGGGGTCGAGTGCCCGTCTTGTATTGACCTTTGGCGCACTGGCTCTGGCATTCGGGCTTTTTCGCTTTGCAGGCGCATTCCGCACGTTCGCTTCGTTGGCCGTGGGCGGACTTGTCGCTGCGGGTTGGGCGGCGTCTGCCATCCTTGGTGATGACGGACTGGAGAAGCTGCAGCCCTGGACAGCGACATTCGTCGCCCCGCTCGCAAACAGCTTGCAATATCTGATGACCTTTACAGGTGCGAAGATCGACTTCGGTGTCGCCTTTGTCGGCGGCGTCTTGATCGGCGCGCTCGTCTCATCTGTCGTAGCTGGACGCTTCCGCCTGCATAGTTTTGAAAGCCCGCGCCAGACTCTGCGTTATCTGCTCGGCGCTATCATGATGGGCTTTGGCGGCGTATTGGCGCTGGGCTGCACGACGGGCCAGGGCTTTGCCGGCGTTTCAGTGCTCGCTCCGGCATCGTTTGCGGCGATTGCATCGATTGCCGTCGGCATGTGGGCGGGCCTGCTTTATGACGCACGCAAGACCGCTTTTACCGAACCAATTCCCGCATCGCCCCATCAAGCCCCGGCAGAGTGAGCGGAAACATCCGCCCGCTCATCAATTGTTCGACGATGCTGACCGATTCAGTATAGCGCCATTGGTTGCGCGGGAGCGGATTGAGCCAGACCGCGTGCGGCCATGTCCGCAAGGCGCGATCCATCCACACCGCGCCGGCTTCCTCATTGGAATGCTCGACAGACGCACCCGGCGTTGTTATTTCCCACGGCGACATCGAGGCATCGCCGACAAAGATCACCTTGTAGTCGTTGCCATAGGTATGCAGCACATCCCAGGTCGCTGTGCGCTCGGTGTGACGGCGCTGATTTGATTTCCACAGCCGCTCATAAAGGCAATTGTGGAAATAGAAATAATGCATGTGCTTGAACTCGGTGCGCGCAGCCGAAAAAAGTTCTTCCACCTGTTTGATGTGCCAATCCATTGAGCCGCCGATATCGAAGAACAGTAAAACTTTCACCGCATTGCGCCGCTCTGGCCGCATCTGCACGTCGAGCCAGCCCTTGTGCGCGGTTTCGCGGATCGTGCCATCAAGATCAAATTCGTCCGGCGCACCGGTGCGGGCGAACTTGCGCAGGCGGCGCAGCGCGACCTTGATGTTGCGGGTGCCGATTTCCACGTCGTCGTCGAGGTCCTTGTAGACCCGCTTGTCCCAGACTTTGACCGCGCGGCGATTCTTGCCCTCTTCCTGCCCGATACGAATGCCCTCGGGATTATAACCATGCGCGCCAAAGGGCGAAGTGCCCCCCGTGCCGATCCACTTGCTGCCGCCCTGATGACGCTTCTTTTGTTCTTCGAGACGCTTTTTCAAGGTCTCCATGAGCTTGTCCCAGCCCATCGCCTCAAGCTGCGCCTTCTCTTCATCAGTGATATATTTTTCGGCCAGCTTTTTCAGCCAGTCCGCCGGGATTTCAGCATTGCCCAAACCGTCCAGCAGTGATTCCAAGCCTTTAAAAACGGCACCAAACACACGGTCAAACTTGTCGAGATTGCGTTCGTCCTTCACCAGCACCGTGCGCGAAAGATAATAAAAATCCTCAACGGATTTATCCGCCAGATCGTGGTCCAGCGCATCCATGAGCATGAGATATTCACGCAGGCTGACGGGCACCTGCGCATCGCGGAGAGCAGTGAAGAAGTTCAGGAACATGGGGGGAGGTTAGCGGGAAATCACCGGCGAGGGAATAGTTACTCACCAAAATCCGGATAAAGCCTTTCCGCCAGCGCCATCAGCGCGGGCCAGTCCCGCGTACCGAAAACCCTGTCGCCATTACCCCAATATTGTTTCGCAGCGATTTCGCAAACCTCTGCGGGCGGCACTGAATAGCTTTGATTGGACGCCAGCACCTGCATCTGCGTCTCGCAGGTCTTTTCCAGATGATACATCAGATTAAAGGCTTCACCCGCATCAACGCCCGCTGTCAGCAGGCCATGATTGCGCAGCACCATCACCTTGTGTTTGCCCAGATCAGCAACCAGACGCTCGCGTTCGCCAAGCTCCACGGCTATGCCTTCGAATTCATGGAACGCCATGTGATTATAAAAGCGCATCGCACCCTGATTGAGCGGCAATATCCCGCAATCCAGCGCCGATACCGCCTGCCCCGCCACGGTATGCGTATGCATGATACAATGCACATCACGCCGCGCCATGTGAATGGCCGAGTGAATGATGAAGCCCGCGCGGTTGATATCGTAAGGCGTATCTTCCAGAACCTTGCCGTCGCAATCAATCTTGACGAGCGACGACGCTGTGATCTGCTCGTAAAGCAATCCCCAGGGGTTCAGTAGAAACTGATCCTCTGTCCCCGGGACACGCAGCGAGATGTGATTGTTGATGAGATGCGTCCAGCCGAAATGCGCTGTGAGACGATAAGCGGCTGCAAGTTCAAGCCGCGCCTCCCATTCGTCCGCGCTGACCATGCTCTTCTTTGAAGCGATGGGTGCAAACTTCTTCAGAGCCATAACACATCTCCTTTCCAGCCTTTATTTCCCCAGCCGCGGAAAAAGCTTCAGTGCATTGTTGCGATCCACATTGGCGCGCGTGGCTGCATCAATTCCCTTGTAGCCTTCATATCCATGTGTCTCTGAAACGGCAGCGTCGCGCCAGATATAGGGAAAATCGGTCCCAAACAGCACACGCGCAGGATCAGCAAAGGCAAACAACGCATCCAGCGGCGCCTTGTCACCTGACAGCGCCACATCATACCAGAATTGCTTGATGTAATGCAGCGCGCCCTTGGGATAATTGCCTTGCTGCTTTGTCTTCTTGTCGAACAGCGCAATGCGGTGCGCCAGCATCGGCAGCGTGCCGCCTGAATGTGACAGGATGAATTTGATGTCAGGCAGCTTTTCCATCACACCATTGAAGATGAGATTGGTCGCAACTTTTGTTGTCTCGAAGGGATAGTCGATCAGCATGCGCGGAATATCCCAACCCTTGGCTTCCACACCAGGCGGATAACAGGGATGGATGAACGTCACCATCTTGCGCTTGTTCAGTTCTTCATACACCGGCCAGAAATCCGGATGGCCGATGTAGCGATCATCCACGTTGGTGAGAAGGCAGACCCCATCGAGCCCAAGCTCATCCTGCATGCGGCCAATCTCTTTCACCGAGGCCTCGATGTCAGGCAGCGGCAGAAAACCGAATGCGCCGAACCGCGCAGGATTTTTAGCGGTGAGTTCGGCCAGCCAGTCGTTGAACTGCCGCGCCAATTGCCGAGTCTGCGCCAGATCGCCGAACCAGATGCCCGGCGACGTAAACGAGAAAATCGTCGTGTCGATTCCAAGCTCATCCATCAGGTTGAGCGAAATCTCCGGCGACCATTCGGGAAACGCCTGATAGGCTGAGCCTGTTATGCCTGCCGAACGCTGCACGTCCTTGTAGAAGTCCGGCAAGACATGGTGGTGAACGTCGATCTTCGGCATGGTTTCCTCCCGGCCCGAATGTCCGGCATCGGGCAGCATTTTATGGTTGCGCTGCCTTGTTCTGGATCATGGCGCGCCCAACCGCAAGATCGTTATCAATCCAGCTGATAAATCAGCGGCGAACCTTCAGGGAGCTTGGATGAAAAACATGAAACTTGGCCTAGCGGCCACGGCCCTGCTGCTCTCAGCCCTTCAGGCCCAGCCTGTTCAGGCCACTGCCGCCCGTGGACGCGTGATCGTGCAGGACAATTGTTCCCGGTGCCATGCCATCGGCCGCACTGGCAAAAGCCCGCTCGCCAAGGCCCCGCCCCTGCGCATCATCGCTAAAAAATATCCGCTGGAAAATCTCGAAGAGGCCTTTGCCGAAGGCATTGTGGTCAGCCACAATGCACCGGAAATGCCGCCTTTCGAGATGGAACCAGGGGCCATCGCCGATCTGCTAGATTATCTGAAAACCCTGCGTCCAAAAAAGCGCTGATCAGACCAAGGCCTGCAGCGTCTTTTCTGTGCTTTCGTCCAGCGAGGCCGATGCGTCCACCGGACGCCAGCTTAACGCGCCGGGTCTCTGCGCGAGCTGTTGATCGAGAACGTCGACTGTCGCATCCGAAGGATCGCCTGCACGCGCCGCGACCCGGCTTGCAAGGACATCGCGTGACGCCTCGAGCCAGAGCCCATCAAAACGCACATGAGTGGACGAGGCCACCGCCTCAATCGCTTCGCGCTCCTCTGGTTTGAGAAAAACGCCGTCCACGACAACACTCCAGCCCCCGCCCAGAACACGCGTCGCCTGCGCCCGTTGCTCTGCATAGACGCGCACCGACGACAATTGCGTATAGGCTTCCGCCGGCAGTTTTTCCTCCGCGCTTATTCCAGCCAGTTGCTTGCGAATACGGTCAGTTGAAAGAATTCGTGCACCCGGCGCAAGATCGACACGAGCGGCAATCTGCGCCGCGACGCTCGACTTTCCAGATCCGCTCAAACCGCTGACGGCGACAAGCCGTGGCTGATGCGGCCCCAGCAATTCCAGCGCGAGATCGAGATAGTCGCGCGCCTCGCTGGCCTTGGCGTGATCCTCACCGGCAGATGACGCACCCACATGCGCCCGCACCGCTGCGCGAATCGCGATGAAAAACGGCATCAGCGCCACCGCCTCATCATCGCCGGTTTCATCAATGTAACGGTTGAAAACGAGATTGGCTTGCGCACGCAGGCCCCGGTGCACCAGATCCATCAACAAAAACGCCAGATCGTAAAGCACGTCCGTTGTGCCAAGGTCCTCGCTGAATTCAAGGCAATCGAACAGCACCGGTTCACCCTTGAACAAACAGATATTGCGCAAATGCAAATCGCCGTGCACACGCCGCACCTTGCCGGCGATGCCGCGCGCATCGAGAATTCTGTGAAACTGATCAAGCCTGGCGCGACAAAGATTGAACAGGCGCGCCACCTTCAGCGGATCGAAAATCCGGGCTTCGCCAAATCCGCCTTCATTCGCCTCCAGAGCCGCCTCGACCGCGTGCGACCCGGATCGCGTAAAATCCTGCGCGGCATCCTTGTGAAAACCCGCGATGACGTGAGCCAGCCGCGTCAGCAAGACACCTGTCAACCGCCCCTCGCGCGCCATCGTGTCAAACAGATCGTCCTGCCCAAAGGGCAGCATTTCGACAACGGCATCAGCGAGCTCGCCCGCCCCATCGAATGCGAGCTGGCCATCCGCCTCCCGCGTGATCCGGCGAACGCCAATATAGAGCCCCGGCGCTGTTCGCCGGTTCAGGAAAAGTTCGGTTGCGCAGGCGGACAGGCGCAAAAGCGGCGTCGAAAAGTCGACATAGGGCAGTTTTACCGCGCGTTTGAGCTTGTAAACCTTGTCAGCAAACAGGATGACTGTCGAAATATGCGTATCAATGCGCTGTGGAGCCTTACCCAAATTTGTGAGAAACCCAATCGCCGCAGTCTGATCCTCGCTCTGCATTGCTGGCTCCAAAAGTTGGTGACACAATCAGGCGCTTTCTTAGCTGTCGCATTGATCTTGCGCATAACCGGAAAAAAACAAGGCCGGGCAACCATCTTGCCCCTGGAGCCGCCAAATGCCAATTTGGGCGCAACGAAGGATTTCCCATGCGCTTTAACGGAACAGACAATTACATCGCCACAGACGACCTCAAGGTCGCAGTCAATGCCTCGATTGTCCTGGAACGCCCCTTGCTGATCAAGGGCGAACCGGGAACCGGCAAGACTGTCCTTGCAGAAGAAGTCGCGCGGGCGATCGGCGCACCGCTCATCACCTGGCACATCAAATCGACCACCAAGGCGCAGCAGGGGCTTTATGAATATGATGCGGTCTCGCGCCTGCGCGATTCCCAGCTCGGCGACCCGCGCGTGAGCGACATTCACAATTACATCAAACGCGGCAAGCTCTGGGACGCCTTTTCAAATGCCACACGGCCCGTTCTGCTGATCGACGAAATCGACAAGGCGGATATCGAATTTCCCAACGATCTCCTGCAGGAACTCGATCGCATGGAATTCTTCGTTTACGAGACCGGAGAGACGATCAAGGCTGCAATACGGCCCGTGGTGATGATCACGTCAAACAACGAAAAGGAATTGCCAGACGCGTTCCTGCGCCGCTGTTTTTTCCACTACATCAAGTTTCCTGATCACGAGACCATGCAGGCCATCGTTGATGTGCATTTTCCCGGGGTGAAAAAGCGACTGATAGAGGAGGCCTTGCGCATCTTCTTCGAGGTGCGCGAAGTGCCCGGATTAAAGAAAAAACCTTCCACATCAGAACTGCTTGACTGGCTGAAGCTGTTGCTCAACGAGGACATCAGCGTCGAGACCCTGCGCGAGCGTGATGCCAAGAAGATCATCCCGCCCATGCATGGCGCGCTGCTGAAGAACGAACAGGACGTGCACCTGTTCGAGCGATTGGCGTTCTTGACTCGCCGGGAGAGATAGGGACCTGCTTCAACGAATGTGTGTCAGTTTGTATGCGCTTCATCTTGTCAAGACACGCCATTTCATTCACGTAAAATCATACCCTTCCTTCACCACGAATTCGAGCAGGAAGGGCGCGCCCTTTTCGGTTTCCGCCACCGCAGTCTTGATGCCAGGGATGATATCTGCAACCTTGTCGACACGCAAAGATGCAACGTTCAGGGACTCGGCGAACTTTGCATAATTGCCGCCAATATCGATGGCGTTATATTTTTCGATGGATTTTTCCATCACTTGCCGCTCAGCCGCCATAACACCGTTGTTGAACACGATGGTAAGCGTTGCAATCTTGTTCCGTGCGGCGGTTTCGATATCCATGCCCGTCATGCCGATTGCCGCATCCCCCATCAGGTTGATGCAAAGCTTGTCAGGCGCGGCAAGCTTCGCCCCCATGCTGATGCCAAGGCCATAACCAAGCTGGGTGGACTTGCCCCAACCCATGTATGAGCCCGGTGTCTTGGTCTGCCAGAACGGCAGGATCTGCTTGCGCGGACTGCCGGAATCGTGGGTCATGATGGTGTTGGCGACATCCACAGTGTGCATCAGATCGCGGATGATGCGATATTGATTGAGCGGCGTTTCTTCGGAATCAAGATGTTTGGCCCAGTTATCGCGCCATGATTTCTTGATGGCGGCAATATCCTCTTTCATCGCCTGCAGGGCCTGCGCATCACGCGTGGGACGCAGGCGATTGATCTCGGCAATCAGCGCTTCGATAACCAGCGCTGAATCACCGGGCGCCGCAAGATCGCAGGCGATGTCCTTGTTGATGTCGCTCATCTCGTTCGTTGAATGAATAAGCGTCTTGCCCACCGGCAGCGTAGGACCGAACGATGTCGATGTCAGGCTGGAGCCAATCGCCATAACGAGATCGGCCTGTTTCATGTAGTGCGTAAACATCTTCGGCTGATTGCGTGTGGATGCGCCCAGCGAAAGCGGATGTACATCGGCCATCGCGCTCTTGCCCGGATTTGTGCAGGCGACAGGCGCGGGTATAAGTTCGGCCAGCGCGGCAAGCTGATCGAACGCCTGCGCATAATGTATGCCCTGCCCGGCCCATATGACCGGATGCTTGGCGGCCAGCAACATTTTGGCTGCAGCCCTGATAGCGTCCGGGTCGGGCGCCATGCGCACAAAGGGCGCCGGCTTGTAATTCAGCGTGCCCTGAAAATCAGCTTCGAAAACTTCATTGGGTATTTCCACCAGCACAGGCCCGCCTTTGCCGCTGCGCATGGCGTGATAGGCGCGCCGCATCAGATCGGGTATTTCCTGCACATCATGCGCCATGGCCGACCATTTCGTCACGGGCCCAAAGACATCCGCCGCGCGAAAGGTCGGCTTGTTGTATTGGCCCTTCATCGGCAGCCCGGCCGGGATCACCAGCAGCGGCACATTTTCCGTAAAGGCCTGCGCCACACCCGCAAATGCGTTCTCGATTCCCGGTCCTTGCTGCGCAGCAAACACACCATTCTTGCGGCCGCGCTTGATGCGCGAATACCCGTCCGCAATGCCAACGCCCACACGTTCCTGCCGACACAGCAGCGTGTGAATATCAACGGCGGCACATGCGTCGATCAGCGGATTGCGCGGATAGCAGGAGATGAAATCCGTGCCCTCGCGCTTGAGAATTTCGGCGACAACGTCTGCACCGTTCATTTTGTTTCCTGCCCTGTTTGAGTTTGTTGAACTTTTAACCGGCGACAAGCGGGCCGACCCGGCAAAGCAGATCATTGTCTTCGCGTGAGAGCATTTTGGCCTCCCGGCGCGGCGCATTGTTCGCGCACGTCAAATTATTTTCCCTTCTAATTTGCTGGAAAATCAGACTTTGGCAAGCGGCTGGCGCAACCGGCGGCATTGATCACGCTGGCGTCACGATTTCATGCAGATTATGAACGCGTCATGCGCCAATTATTGCTCCTCCGTCATGCCAAGACCGAACGCACCAATCCCGGCGGCGACCATGCACGCAGGTTGATGGAGGGTGGGCGGGAAGATGCCATGCGCATGGGGCAATTTCTCGCGCGCGAAATTCTTGCTCCAGACCATGCACTTGTCTCGGATGCGACCCGGGCGATGGAAACCTTTGAATATCTCGGTCAAGGCATAGGCTTGCGGCCAGCAACGGAAATTGTTCCTGAGCTTTACCTAGCGCAGCCCTCCTCAATTCTGGAGATCATCCATAACGCGCCAGAAAGTGCAGATAGACTGCTCGTCATTGGCCACAACCCCGGCTTGCACCAATTGGCGTTCGATTTTGGCCAGCGCGGGCCACGCAAACTCATAGCTGCACTGGCTGCGGGCTTCCCCACATGTTGTCTTGTTGTAATAAATTGCGAGACGGCATCGTGGCGAGATGTTCATCCAGCAACCTGCCGCCTCGATCGCTACATGACTGCCAAGGCTTTGAGAGAAATTCATTCCGTACCCGATGGCCTTCTGACGGAAGCGCAAGATGATTGCTGAAATCGCGTCACTTTTGATGGTGACAGGCATTTCCGTCGGCCCGCTGTATTCTGCAGCCTTTGGGCCCGCGCTCTATCGCCCCCTGGATAAGGCCGTGACTAACTGGCGACTGGAATCAGTACGGTTTCTGGATCTTTCACAGGAACATGCTGCTGCTATTCTCTCCGGCAAGGAACCTCCCCGCCTGCCACGTTGCGTCAAGCTCAACAATTACTGGTGCATCAAGAGCGCCCGCTGGAATGGCGAAATCGCCACTGACAATGAGGGGCATGTTGCTTTCGCTTCGGCAGTGGAGGGCGCAACGGTCGCTGCCTCGCTGCTGCGCCGGTATTATCTCGAATTCGACCGCAAGACCGCCCTTTCCATTGTGACCCGCTGGGCGCCGGCCCAATGTGGATTTGTCGCTGCCGGACCTGCGCGCGGAAAAAAAGGCAAAAAGGGCAGAGCAGTTGCGCCGTCCAGAGCGGATGGTCTGACCACGAGGGGCATAGGCAGCACCCTGCGCGCGCGTTTTCTGGCCAGCCGGGGACGCGGCGGCGCGGTCAGAGGCGGACGGCGGCCATTGATCCGGTCGGTTGTGCCCGATCGTGTCGCGCCCATGTTGCGCGCGCCGACTATTGCAGCGGGAATGGGCGAGCGGGAAATGAAGCTGGGATCGTTGTCTCTGGCTTCGCTGGGGTCCATTGGCGGCAGCGGCGGCGCACTTTCGGGCGGCGGCGCTTCCGGTCCCCGGCTGTCGTGTGCAGGTGAAAACGTGCGTATCCAGAATTATGCCAGCAGCATCGCCCAGGGCCTGGTGAAAACCGTCAACGACGATCTGAAATTGTTTGGAGCCAATGGCGCGCCGACACCCAGCCTCGCCCGCGCCATGGCCAACATGGCCGCCGTGGAAATCGGTCCATTCCGCGCGGGCCAACCCCTGATTGATCGCGTGATTGCGGCGGCCATTCGCACGGTCGAAGAAAAGCGTTTAAAAATGGAAGCGGACTTGACGGCAGCAGCACGATAAGTGGCAGATTTACATGCTTGCACAGCCGTAACCCGAACCCAATATACAAGTGCTCCACAAAGGCCGTGCGCAAGGAACCCTATTGTCCCTCCTCAACAGCATTTTGAACGAAACCGCCCTCGCCGCCCGCTCGCTTGCCGATTACGTCAGCGGCACAGGACTGCGCCTGGGCGTCACGGGACTGTCGCGTTCGGGCAAGACGGTGTTTCTCACTGCGCTGGTGCAGCATCTGACGCGCCTGTCGAAGTCATCGGCTACCGATAGCCGCCGCACCTTTCCCGTGTTTCGCGTGCATGCCGAAAATCGGTTCACGCGCGCCATTCTCGAACCCCAGCCCGATGATGCTGTGCCGCGCTTTGCTTATGAGCAGCATCTGGCCGCACTCACCGGCGGCGCGCAGGAGCCAGACAACCGGCGCTGGCCGGAATCGACAAATCGCATTTCGGAATTGCGCCTGACCATCGAATTCGAGCGCATGGAAGGCTGGCGCAAGGGGCCGTCTTCCCTCACGCTCGATATTGTCGACTATCCCGGCGAATGGCTGCTCGATCTGCCGTTGCTCACCAAGGACTACGCACAATTCTCGCGCGAAACCATCGAGAGTTCGACCAGCGCAACCCGCGCGCCACTGGCCGCCGACTGGCGCGCCTTGTTGTCGTCGCTCGATCCGGGTGCACCTGCTGATGAGGAACAGGCGGGCAAGGCGGCCGAAATTTTCACCGCCTATCTGCGCGCTTGCAAGAACGAACGTTATTCATTGTCGACGCTGCCGCCCGGTCGCTTCCTGATGCCCGGCGATCTTGAAGGCTCGCCCGCTCTCACCTTCGCACCCCTCCAGATGGAAGATGGCCAGCCCGTCGCATCAGGCTCCCTCGCCGCCATGATGGAGCGCCGCTATGAGGCCTATAAATCCCATGTCGTGAGGCCGTTTTTCAGCGATCATTTTTCTCGTCTCGATAGGCAGATCGTGCTCATTGACGCGCTCGCGAGCCTGAATTCCGGACCATCCGCCGTGCGCGATCTGGAAAACGCCATGGGCGACGTGCTCAGCGCGTTTCGGACCGGCCGTTCCTCGCTTCTTGCGACGCTGTTCCGCCCGCGCATCGACCGCATTCTCTTTGCCGCCACCAAGGCCGACCACCTCCATCACACCAGCCACGACAGACTGGAAGCGATCCTCCGGCTGCTCGTTGATCGCGCCATCAATCGCGCTGAAACATTGGGCGCATCGATTGATGTCATCGCGCTGGCCGCCGTGCGTGCAACGCGCGAGGCAAAAGTCCGTCACGGCGGAGAAATGCTCGATGCCATCACCGGCACGCCGCTCAAGGGCGAGAGCCTGCATGGCGACATGTTCGACGGGATAGCCGAAGCGGCAATCTTTCCCGGCGAATTGCCTGATGATCCCAAACGCGTCTTTCGCGGCGACGGGCTCGCGCTGCCGGACGACGACGCCGACTACCGCTTCCTGCGCTTCCGACCCCCGGTGCTGGAAACATCCGCAGATGGCCGCATGACGCCGCTGCCCCATATCAGGCTCGACCGCGCGCTGGAATTTTTGATTGGAGACCGGCTTGTCTGAAACCACTACGCCCCAGCACCGTCCACGCGCCTTTCGTCTCGACAACGGCGCAACAATTACCGCGCCAGCGCAGGCATCATCAGTCGAGCCGGAGCCCGATTTTTACGAGCGTGAAGCCGCCGAAGCCGCAGCGCGGACAGGCGAAGCTGTTGTTGAAGCGGCACAGAAGCAAGGCATCGTCAGGCGCACTCTCATTTCATGGGGCGGCCTGTTCTGGTCGGCCCTTGTCAGCCTGCTGACTTTGGCGCTCGGCCTCTGGTTCACCCATCTGGTCGAGGATCTGTTCGCCCGTTCGCCAGCCCTTGGCTATGTAGGCCTTGCCCTGCTGGCGCTGGCCGCGCTGGCCTTGATTGTACTCGCAGCACGGGAAATTGTCGCCATCAGCCGGCAGCGCAAGATTGCAACCTTGCATATCGCGCTGGCGCAGGCGCGCGCTGGAGATGACCGGGACGCCGCGCGCGCCCGCGTCAGCGAACTCAACGCACTCTATGAAAAGCGGCCTGAGACTGCGCGCGCGCGCTCCCACCTTGCAGAGCTGATCAAAGAAATCGTCGACGGGCGCGATCTCATCGACATCGCAGAGCGCACATTGATTGCGCCCCTCGACGCGCAGGTGCAACGCGAAATCGCCAATGCCGCCAAGCGCGTTTCTGTCGTCACAGCCATCAGCCCGCGCGCAATTGTTGATCTGGCATTCGTCGCCGCCCAGGTATTGAGGCTCATCCGCCGAATATCGGTCATTTACGGAGGCAGGCCCGGCCTGCTTGGCTTTTTCAAGCTGTTGCGTTCCGTCTTCGCGCATCTGGCAGTCACAGGCGGCATGGCGGCGGGAGATTCTATCATTCAACAGGTCCTCGGCCATGGTCTGGCGGCGCGCCTGTCAGCCCGTCTTGGCGAAGGCGTATTGAACGGATTGCTCACCACGCGCGTCGGCTTGTCCGCCATGTCCGTGTGCAGGCCCATGCCTTTTGTCGCGATTGATCCACCCGGGGTCAGCGATGTCGCGCCATTTCTGTTTTCGACTGGGAAAATGGACGAAACGAAATAATTCTTTCGCCCGCCATTTTCACAACCGGGATCAATGCGAACGCGATACCCGCCAAGAGCGCATACCAGGCCGGCCTGATCTCCCATGAATACTCAAGTGCGCTGAAATCAAGATTACTCTCCAGCACAACCCGGAACGGCGCGTTCATCGAATAGGTGTAATAACCAGCTTCGATCAATGCTGTCGCCATCGCGCCAAAGACAGCGATGATGACCAGGGGAATGAATGCAAGGCCGCCGCTATATTTTCGCAACAGGCGATAACCTGCCAGCATGATCAGCAGGCCCGCGATCAGCGAGGGCTCATAGGCTTTCAGGCGCACCTGCATGAAGAAATGCAGGATGCTGAGTAGAGCGGCGATATAGATCCAGCCGTGCAATTTGTTCCAGCGCCCGGAGCCTAGCCGTTTGACCATCGCGTCGTTCGATGTCGCCGCCAGCGCAAAAAAGAGCGCCAGCGCCACAAAGCCAATCGTGAGATAGAGCCGCAGTATGATTTCCACCGCGATGCGCCAAAGCACGAAATTCTGGTCGATGAAATAGAATGAAAAATGCACCAGCAGATAAAAGGCCGCGAACAGACCGATCATTCGCCGCACCGCAATCACCCTGTTCCAGCGCGCCACATTGCGAAGGGGCGTGATTGCCAAGACCAGCACGATAAAACGCATCGCCCAATCGCCCGACTCGCGCAGCATATCAGTCACGGGTTTTGGCGAAAGCCATCCCATGTTCCATTTCAACGCCATCCAGCCAGCCGGCAAAATCGCCAGAATAAAGACGATCAGACGCAAGGCCGCAAAACGGCCATTGCGATCGTACCAGGGGAGATAGTTTGCTATATTGGCAGAGGACATGCTGGGAACATAGGGCAGTGCGCACGCCCATGCACCTCAGTTTCCCAAACATTTATTCACGTTCGCGCCAGTCCGCTGTGAGGCGCTTTGCCGGAATTGATCAGTTGGAACGGAGATAATTGCGGTGAACCAGTCCGCCCGACGCTCGGCTTGTATCGAACATCCAGGCCTCGCCACTGTTGCGCGTTTCAAGTTCCACAACGCCCGCGATCGTCTGACGGCTGGCCTTTCCTGTCTCCGCGCCGTTCAGGAAGGCTTCCACCTCCGCAATGGCAGGCGGAACACCATGGTCCGCCCCTGACTTTTCGCCCAAGGCCTCGGTGATGCTGGCGTCCAACATTTTCGGCCACATCTTCATGAACAGGCCGTTGGATTCGTAGACATCGCCGCTGTTGATCTTGCCATTGATGGCGAACACATAGCCAATGATGTCGTCGCTGCTTTCACCGGCTTGCTTCAGAACCGCAGCATAGACCGCGCGTGCCGCCGTCAACTTTTCGTTCTCCAGCGCCAGTTGCAGGCTGGTCTGCGATTGCGCCGCCGCGACTGGCACACCGACACTGCGGGTCAATTGTGCCTGTTTGCGTGAAACTTCCTTCCACACCTCCGATTGCCGCGAACTCGTACCGCCTTCAACGACCCGACGGTCACCGGGGTTGCCGGATGCAACCCGGGTTGGCACCGGGGCTTTCATCGCCAGCTTGGCCATACGTGAGGGCATCGCCGCCGCCGATGTCTCAAATCGCGCGACCTGCTCCTGCCCGCGCGCCGACCAGCGACCCTGCTCCACGCAGAAGGCATCAATCGGCATCCGCCCGGATTTCGGTGGCACGATGAGGCTGACCGTGAGCACACGGTCTTGCTTGCCGCCTTTCACGATATCACCCGATTGAATGAAAACCGGTTCACTACCGTTGTTTTCGACCTCGAGCGAATTCACGTTGCCGGTTTCGTGGACAACAAACACGCCGCGCGCCATCCCTTCGGACAGTGTGAGCGGAACGGTGCTGGCTTTCGAAGCGCCGCGCACAAAGTAAATAGCGAGATTTTCGTGAACAGCTGGCGCTGAAATAGTACGGGAGAGACGCCCCTCCGCCCGCGCCAGTCCGGGCAGCGTCATCGGCAGGCAGAGCACGAGGGCTGCGGTTAAAAATAGACAACCGTGCAATTGTTTGACCATGGGTATTCCTCCTGCAGGAGTTCCCATGGTCTGGGGGGATTGCGGCTGGACAATGCTTGAGCTTGGGCAAAGCCACGGCCAAATCGTGACAGATTTGGCTCCAACCAGATCAGTTTACGCCGAGCTTTTTCTGCAGGCTGCTCGATGATGTCGTGTACTGAAAGGTCAGCTTCTTGTCCGGATAAACATAGCGATGCGCTTTTTGGGCGGCGAGCGCCACTTCATGAAATCCGGACAGGATAAGCTTCAGCTTGCCGGGGTAAGTATTGATATCGCCGATAGCAAAAATCCCCGGTGTCGAGGTTTCGAATTTCTCGGTATCGACGGGCACAAGATTTTCGTGCAGCTGGAGCCCCCATTCAGAGATTGGCCCGAGTTTCATCGTCAGGCCAAAGAACGGCAGCATCGCGGTGCAAGGCACATCGACCGAGCTCTTGTCGTTGCCACGCACCACCGCGTGAGCGAGCTCGCCGTTTTCACCTTTCACTTCCATCACCTGACCGATCATCAGATCCATCTTCCCGCTTGCTACGAGTTCGCGCATGGCGTTGACCGAATGCGGGGCCGCGCGGAATTCGTCGCGGCGATGCACCAGCGTGATGCGTTCGGCGATCGGGTGCAGGTTCAAGGTCCAGTCGAGCGCGGAATCGCCGCCACCTACAATCATCACCTTCTTGCCGCGGAAGGCTTCCATTTTGCGCACCGCGTAATAGACCGACTTGCCCTCATAAGCCTCAATACCTGCAATCGGCGGCTTCTTGGGCTGGAACGAGCCACCACCAGCGGCGATCAACACCACCTTGCATTCGAAAACCTTGTCATTGTCCGTCTTCACGATAAAGGACGGCGCTTCGGCAGTGCCGGTATTTTCTACTGATGTAACCATTTCGGAAAAATGGAATTGCGGATGAAATGGCTCGATCTGCTTCATCAGATTGTCGACCAGGCCTTGCCCGCTGACTTCGGGGAAACCGGGAATGTCGTAGATCGGCTTCTCTGGATACAACTCCGCGCACTGGCCGCCTGCCCTGTCGAGAATGTCGATCAGATTCGCCTTGATATCCAGCAGGCCCAATTCAAAGACGGCAAAGAGTCCAACAGGGCCTGCGCCAATAATCACGGCATCGGTCTTGATATGTTCGGTCATGACTTTTCTATCCCGGTCAGGGGTGGGTTAGGTTCGGGAAACCAGTGCAGTCTTATTTCCCAAAAATCAACCGGAAAATTATTTATATCACATCAAGAATAAGTGATATAAATAATGGGTATCAACCCTGCTTTTCTGGCGTCGTGACGACCAAACCATCCAGCGCCGCGCTCACGCTGATCTGACAGCTCAGGCGGGAAGTCGGCCGCACGTCATAGGCAAAGTCGAGCATGTCCTCTTCCAGCGGTCCGGCCTTCGGCAATTTATCGGCCCAGGCTTCATCGACATAAACATGGCAGGTGGCGCAACTGCAGGAACCGCCGCACTCGGCTTCAATTCCGGGCACATCGTTG
>CAMDKB010000026.1 GCA_945901195.1 Rhizobium sp. Q54 | reverse complement strand
AGCTTGTCGACAGGACGAGCGACGCCTTCCAATTGCTTGTCATGCAAACCATGGGAAATGCCGGGGTCTTTTGCTTCAAGGGCGTGCAATGCATAGTTGGCTGGCGCAGCCATGATCTTGCTTGGTGCGCAAATCAGGCTGTAAAGCTTGACGTCTTTCAAAGCGTGCGCAGTTGCGCTGGGCCGCGCTTCAGCAATTGCGCGCTTGAGCGCGTCGAAATGCAACATGATGGGATCCCCGGGCACGGGGGGCCAGCTGGCGGCGGGCAGCGCGCGCAAGGCGGCGCTGACATCGTAGACCTTGTCGCCTTCGACGACACCAAGACGATCTTTATTGAAGCGGCAGATATTCATTGCAGACTTTTCCTTTCAGGCGACTTCTTCATAAAATCCCAGCTTTACCTGCGTGGGTGTATCATCTACCTGGATCATAAAGCACGGGCTGGTTGATGATGCATTGTGCAGGCTTACAGATGAATATGTGGGCGCACTCACCGTGTCGTGCTTTTGGCAAGCGTATTCGAGGTCGTTGACCTTGATGCGCGCGTCGCCATCCATGATCTGGAACATGCGATTGACAGACGCGCGTTTGAGCGTGACGCTTTCGCCAGGGCGGACTATGCGCGCTGAAAACTCCAGCGTCTTCATGATGCTTTCGCCGTTCTCAGGATTGCAATAGCGCAGATGAACGGGCACTTCCCGCGCTGTGACATCGCTTGTTGCCAGGAGAGCCTTGCGCACGCGTTGCCAGCGAAAACGGCGCATCGGATAGAGCGGCGCCTGCGCGCCGGGTGCGCGGTAGGGGACGAGGCCGGGGCATGAATATAATGTGTCGGCAGCATCGGGCTGCTCATTGTAGCTTTCAGCCAGCTTACCCGGCAGAACATACGAAACGTCCATCGGCACAGCCAGCGGATGATCGAGTACGTCCATCCAGACGACAGGTTCCTTTCCCTCGTGTCCGTGATCGTGCCAGTGCAGTGGCGGCGTCAACACCACGTCTCCCTCTTCCATATGCAGTTTTTCGCCATCGACCGTCGTAAAGGCTCCTTCACCCTCGATGATGATGCGCGCAGCGGCAGGAATGTGTTTGTGATTGGGCGCCCGCTCACCGGGCATGATCAGTTGCAGGCCGAAAAAAATTGAAGGGAGTGTTGACAATCGCTCGCGCGCGAGGCCCGGATTGATATAACCAAGTACGCGCCGTTCCGCTTTTTCCATTGGCACAAGTTCGGCTGCACGCATCAGCAATGGCCGCAACTGCGCATAGCTCCATTGATGGGCCATCGCCTTTGGCGCAGCAGCGCCCACTGGCATGACCGCGCGAAGCAGCGTCCATGCTGGCAGCACGCCAAGCGTGTCGAGCCTTTCTCGATAATCGGAAGGAAGTTCTTCAGCCCTTTGCAGGGCCAGGACCTCATCCATGGCGTCGTCCCTTGCTGGAATTTGTGTCAGAGTGTCAGACCTTGGCAGGCGATGCAACTCCATGGCGCAGTCTCAGACGATCCTCACCTCCACAGGGGCAAGGTCCTCTATTTCGAAAACATAATGGTCGCCAGGCTTGGCGAAACGTGTGGGAATAATGGTGCCAGTCATTATCCATTGGCCGGCCTCGATCCGCTGTTCTCGACGGCCCAGATGTTCACAAAGCCAGGCGATTGAATTGAGCGGATGACCAAGGACATCAGCCGTGCTGCCTGTATCAACTAACGCACCGTTGATAGAAAGCCGGCCTTGTACGTCTGCAAGATCAAACAGGGGGCGTGGCGCACCGGCAATCATGCCCGCGTTCCAGCTATCGTCGGCGACAAGGCTTGGCATGTCGAGAGTTTTGTAATCAGCATTGCGATCTTCGATGATTTCAAAGGCTGCTGCGATTTCGCCGATGGCTTCGGCTATTTCGGCTCGCGCGGGCGGGCCTTTTCGCGCATCCAGAGGTGCAGAAAGCCGCACGGCCACTTCGCATTCCAGGCCAAGCCTCACGTAATTGGCGCAGATCAATTCGGCAGGAGCCGTCATTATGCCACCGGACACGATTGCGCCTGCAATGGGATGTGAGAGCCCCACCATCTCCTGCATGCGCGGGGTCGTGACGCCGATCTTATAACCGGCCACGATTTCGTTTCTTGCTTGGCAACGCCGGGCCACGAGATAGTCCTGCACCGCGTATGCAATCTCCAGCCCGCCGGCCTTCAGGTCCGCATGGGACCGGAAATCCTGGCGTGTTGTATGTTGATCGTAAAGCCAGTCTGCGATTGTCTTGGCTTGCGTCATCGCTTCTTCCCTGTCCCAACCCGTGGCAATTGCCACAATCCGGCAGACCATGTTGCACCGCCTGCTCGCCTCGCCTAAACTTATCGCCAAATCCGGGCGCAAGAAAACAGGGGAGCGAAATGGCTGTATTGGCTGAACTCGATCACAGCAAGATCAGCACTGTCGATTTTGCAAGCGCGGATTTCAAGCAGAACGCTCGCAGAATTGTCGCCAGCTGGGCGCAGGCTGATCCCTTCTACATTGTTGGCAGTGAATACACCGAAGTGATTTGCGGACGCTATGCCGACGCCAACGAGGTGTTTCTGGATACCGAACGTTTCTCCTCGGAATTGCCCAAGGGGCGTGGCTTTGAAAAATTCGATAAATATATGGGCATTCAGGTACTCGCCCAGACAGATGGTGAAGCGCATGGGCGCATCAGAAAATTGCTGATGCCGGCATTTTCGTCGACCAATCTCGAACGGCTCGAAGAGCGCATCACCGGCATCGTCGACACCATGATTGACAAGATCGCCGCCAAGGGCAGAGCGTTCGACGGGATGGCCGATTATGGCGCCATGATTATCGTTGGGGCGCTGCTTGACGCGATGCTCAATCTCAACGAGGCGCAGAAGGAAGTGTTTCTCGCATTGCATGAAGTCCTGCCACTGACGACCTACACCAAAACAGGCGAGAGTTATCCGCCTGAATGCGTCGCAGCGTTTGCCTGGGCACGAGAGATGGTCAACAGCATTATCAAAGAGCGGCGCGCGCGTCCGGGCGACGACTTCATCAGCCAGTTGATTGCGGCACGCGATCAGGATGACAAGCTGACGGATGAAGAACTGTTCAACCAGACTTTCACGGTTTGCGGCGCGGCGCTTTCTGCGACAAGCCGTGCGATGGGCGGCGTGTTGCATGCGCTATATTCCCATCCCGAGCAGCTTGCGATTCTGCAAAAGGAACCCAAGTTGATGAACATCGGGATTGAGGAATGTCTGCGTTTTGCATCAGGGGGCTATTTCACATTTCCGCGCGTGGCCGTTTGCGATACGCAGGTTGGTGGCACGCAAATTCGCAAGGGCATGGTCGTGCGTCCTTCCCCACAAGCCGCCAATCTCGATCCGCTCGCATTTCCAGATCCGCTGAAATTCGATGTGCGCCGCAATCCACGCCGCATCTTGTCCTTCGGAACCGGGCCGCATCTTTGCGTTGGCAACAGACTTGGGCGCTTTGCCATTTCGATTGCAGTGTCGCGTCTCATTACGCGGCTTCCCCAGGCGCGTTTGGCTGATCCGCAATTCAAACCGGCCTATGGCGGAGCCATCGGCGAATTGCGGATTTTTGAACTGCCCATGCTGACGCATTAGTCCGATTTATCACGCCTGTTCTCAAAAGCCGGCAGCTTTGCCCAACAAGGCAGCCGCATCGGCAGGCGCATGATTGCCACGCCACGCGATATGCTGATCTGGCCTGATCAGGACGAGATCGGCCGCATAGAGCTGACGAACAGCAGCATCGTCTATAGCCACCACTGTCAGCGGAAGGTTGCGCGCCTTTGCTGCTGTTTCCAGTGCACTGGTATCGACGGCGGCGTTGAGTTTCAACAAAGTAAAGTCGCGGCCGAGGCGGTCATAGAGTGCGACAAAATCCGCGACCCAGGCATGTGGAGCACGCGCACCGGGGCGCGCATGGGGTTCGTACCAATGGGGATCATCTGGCGGACGTGGACCGCTTTCATGCGCGACAATATTTGAACCGGCATAAAATGCGCCGAAGTGAATGCCGGGCGCATCGAACTCACGCTCGCCAACTTCATTGAGCCAGATCGCAAACTTCGCCCGGGCCGCATCGCCATCGGGTCCCGCCTGTTCGAGTTCGGGTGGCATTTTGATTGTCTTGAAGTAATCGGCGATGCCCGCTGCAAATCCGGTATTGCGATGGGCGATGGGCTTGCGTTCTTTTTCGTAGCTTTCCAGCAAGTGTGGGCCACCCCAGCCCTGACATACAGCGGCCAGCTTCCAGCCAAGATTGGCAGCATCGTCTACACTTGTGTTGTAGCCAAGTCCCGCTGCAGGCGTAAACAGATGAGCTGCATCACCCGCCAGAAACATGCGTTTTGAGGCATATCGTCTGGCGACGAGCATGAAGCCAGCCATCCACTCTGCAGTCCCGCGGATTTCATAGTCGAATTGGCGTCCAACGGTGATTTCGACAGCGCGCCGCGCAAACTCCAGATCGCCCGTCACACCTTTCGGCAATTGCGTGTGAAGCACGAACTCACCCTTGCCATCAATGGCTATCAAAGCACCGAAGCGTTGCGGGTTCATCGCCCAATATTGCCAGGAGCGTTCGCAGGTTACGACCTTGTAAAATTTCGGCATGTGGAGCCATGTGGCAAGCATCCGCCCGCCAAGAAATTCGCGGTCTTCTGCCCCGACGCCTTCATATTCGACGCCCATATAGCTCCGAACGACGCTGCGGGCCGCATCCGCACCGACCATATAATCGCCGGAAAATTCGACGGGGTTGCCGCCGTCCAGCGAGCTCGCAACGCAGGTGACGCCTTTCTGCGTTTCTGCGACTGATTCAACTTTCCAGCCCATGCGGAGATCGATGCAAGGAAAACTTGCTGCATTCTGCCGCAGTACAGCCTCTACTCGCGTCTGTTGTCCCCGGTGCATGGGCTCGGGCGTTGGCCAACGTGGGTCGGCAGGGCGTGGCTGCTTTGAAATCTCCGCCCATGTCGGCCAGCGCCGCCGTGCGAGTTCATAATCTGCATAATGGGTGTGGTAGGATATGTCAGGCGCATGATCAGAGGGCAGGCCCAGTGTGCGGATATCGGCGGATAGTCCCAGCCGCCGGAAATGTTCCATCGTTCGCGATGTCGTCGAATTGGCCTTGGGAAATTTTGGAGGCTCCTTGCCAAGGTCAAACACAACGCACGGCACCCCCCGCCGCCCCAGTTCAATCGCGATCACGAGTCCTGCAGGACCGCCGCCAACAATCAATACGCGCGAATTCTCCGACAAAGAGGCCTCCCTGTGTGCGTGTTGTTTGCAACCTTGATTGCAGAGTTTGTTAGCTGAACTGATGGGCAATGTGAACTCGCCGGCCGCTCAGGTTCGCTCGAACCTTGAGCGTTTGGAGCTGATGGATTGGGTGCGATGGTCAGTAATGTACGTGCGCGCCGGGCCAAGCAGGCCAAATGCCGGTGAATCTCCAAGTCGCCCATTTCCATGACGCCAGAGGGCGGGCGGCGGCTTTTTGACAGGGCGACGGCAAGAGCGGCGCTTCAGGATGTAGAAACGCCTCGCCCGTAGTTGGGTCCTGGCAGTTCAGGCCAGAACCTGCCGGGCGCGCTCCAGATCTTCCAACGTGTCCACGCCGAGCGGTACAGTTTCGACGATTTCCACGTCAATTCGCATACCGTCTTCCAGCGCGCGCAATTGCTCCAGCTTTTCCCGCAATTCCAGCGGTGATGGAGGAAGCTTCACGAATCGCTCCAGCGCGGTGCGGCGATAGGCATAGAGCCCGATGTGATGGTAGAGCGGACCGTCGCCCCAGGGGGCTGTGGCCCGGGTAAAATAGAGCGCCCGCTGCCGCCGGTCGCCGATTTCGGTACTGACGACCTTCACTACATTCGGATTGGTTCGCTCTTCTTCGCGCACAATGACAGCCGCCAGTGTCGCGATATCCACAGTCTCTTCACCCAGCGGGGCGAGCGCCGAACGCACCGCAGCTGCCTCGATTGTCGGCAGATCGCCCTGCACATTGACGATAATGTCGTGGCGTCCCTGCGGATCGATCTCGGTGATTGCCTCGTAGATTCGGTCGGATCCGGACGCATGGTCTGGCCGGGTGAGCACAGCTCGCCCTCCGGCTTTTTCGACAGCAGCAACAATTTCAGGCGCATCGGCACAAATGACAACGGGACCGACGCCCGCTTCCATCGCCCGGCGCCAGACGTGGACAATCATCGGCACGCCGTGGATGTCGGCGAGGGGCTTGTTGGGCAGCCGGGTCGAGCCGAGACGGGCGGGAACAAGGACAATCGGGTTTGCCATACTGGGTCGCTCTGGGTTTAGGCGTCAAAAAGTAGCGCCTTATACGTGTTGCCAAGCACCGGGCAAAGCGGTTAAGCAAACTCGCAACCCTACGCCAGCTTTGGCGCAAATGGCCCTATTGGCTGCCTTCCCGGATGCCTGGCAGTAAGAGCCTGGCGGAAAAAGAGGCGCGGAGTCTGTTCGATATGGAATCGCTTGAATTCAACAAGATCGCTTTCGCCGTCCTGAGCACATGCTTGTTCGTGATGGGCATCGGGATCTTTTCAGACACGATTTTCGCTTCCCACGCACCTGCCAAGCCGGGCTATGCCCTGCCGGACGCAGCGCCCGCTGGTGACAAGGGAGGTGCCGCTGCGGCTGCCCCCGCGATGCCGCTTGGCGAGATGATGGCCAAGGCGGATATCAAGCGTGGTGAAACCACGATGTCTCAATGCAAGGCCTGTCATACGCTCGAAAAGGGCGGCAAAGCCGGCATTGGCCCAAATCTTTATGGCATTGTAGATCGCCCGATTGCTTCCATCGAAGGCTTTGCCTATTCGCCTGCCCTTCAAGCCAAATCCAAGACCGATGGCAATTGGTCATTCGAACATCTGGTCGCCTTCGTCGGCAATCCCCGCGGCTATGCGAATGGCACGAAAATGGCTTTTGCCGGCCTGAAAGATCCGCTGCAGCTCGCCAATGTCCTGGCCTATCTTCGTACGCTGTCGGACAATCCCGCGCCTATGCCGAAGTAGGCTGCCGGGGAAGTAAAGCATGCGTCGACCCTATCCGGCCGGGCTTTTGCCCGGCCTTTTTATTGCTGCCTATCATCGGTCATAAAAAACGACATAATCGGCGCGAATCACTGCAAGCTCTCGCATGGACAGATGGACCGCGCGCTAATGCCTCTCAGCCGCAGAAGGATGCTCAAACTCTCAGCCGCACTGGCAGGAAACGGCGTGCTACCCGCCGCTTGGCCGGCCCTTGCGCAGGTTGGAGAATTTGAGAGCCACGGCCTTTCCACATTTGGGGATCTTGATCTGCCAGAGGATTTCAAGTTCTACCCCTATGTGAACCCCAACGCGCCCAAGGGTGGGCGTCTTGTCCAGGATGTGACGAGCACCAGCGCCATCAATGGCACTTTTGAAACCTTCGACAGTTTCAATACATTCGTTCTGCGCGGCGCCGGTGCGGCCGGCATGGACGCCATTTACGACACTTTGATGAGCGGTGGCGGCGATGAGCCGACTTCGCTTTATGGTTTGGTCGCCCGCCGGGTGCAATGGAGCGCCGACAAGCTGACCTATCGCTTTCTCCTCCGGCCCGAGGCGCGCTTTCATGACGGCAGCAAACTGACAGCCCATGACGCTGCTTTCAGTTTCAATATTCTAAAAGCCAGGGGACACCCAAGCTACAAGTTGATTCTCCGCGAATTCGACAAGGCTGAAGCCGAAAGCGACCATGTGCTCGTCCTGCGCTTCACGCCCAGACGCAGCCGCGACGCACATTTGACTGTGGCCGGTCTGCCCATACTGCCGCAGGCATTCTGGAAGGATCGCGATTTCGAGGCGCCGACTCTCGACGTTCCCCTTGGTTCAGGGGCCTATCGCCTGTCGCGTTTTGAACAGGGACGTTATGTCGAGTTTGCCCGCGTTCCAGACTATTGGGGCCGCAACCTGCCGGTCAATATCGGCCAGAACAACTTTGAATTCGTGCGGTACGAATATTTTCGTGACCGGCAGATTGCCTTTGAAGCCTTCAAATCGGGGGCATTGAACTATCGCGAGGAGTACACGGCCCGCATCTGGAACACGGGCTACAAATTCCCGGCGATCGAACAGGGACGTGTGAAAAAGGAAGAACTCTATCAGGGCCGCGCCGCGCCCATTCAGGGGTGGTATTTCAACCTCCGCCGGACGCCGTTTCAGGATCCGCGCGTGCGGGAAGCCATTGCCCTGGTTTTCGACTTCGAGTGGACCAATCGCAACATCATGTATTCCGCCTACAGGCGGACATCGTCGTTCTTTCAGAACACCGATATGGCGGCGACGGGTGTGCCTGACAGCGAGGAAATGAAGCTGCTTGAACCCTGGCGCGGCAAGGTGTCTGCCGAAGTGTTCCAGCCCCCATGGGCGCCGCCGGTGAGTGACGGCTCCGGCTCAGATCGCAACCTCCTGCGACGGGCGGACGACCTGTTGAAGGCCGCTGGTTGCAAGCGCAACGGGCGCACGCTCAACTTGCCAAACGGCAAGCCGCTCGAAATCGAATTTCTGGAAAACGACACGACGTTTACCCCTCATACGCAGCCGTTCCAGGCCAATCTGCGGCGTCTGGGAATCAATACCAGCATCCGCGTTGTGGATGCTGCGCAATACAAACGGCGGGCCGACAATTTCGATTTCGACATGCTTGTTGCAGCCCGTGGAGGTTCGACAACGCCGGGCGACGGATTGCGCAATTTTTATTCTTCGCAAGCTGCAAAGATGAACGGCTCGCGCAATTATATCGGCTTGGCCGATCCTGCTGTCGATGAAATGGTCGAACGCATAGCCAACGCCAAAACACGCGAAGAACTGACGATCGCCGCGCGCGTTCTGGACCGCTTGTTGCGGGCTGGCCGCTACTGGATACCCATGTGGTACAATGATACGTCGCGTGTAGCTTATTGGGATTTGTTTTCCCGCCCTGCGCAAACGCCGAAATACAGCAGCGGCGCGCCGGGCACCTGGTGGTGGGACGAAGAAAAAGCCCGCCGCATAGGTATCACCGCCAAGGATGCTGCCGCAACGCCGGGCAAAAAAGGGCAGGACCGTTAATGCTAGCCTACGTAACCCGCCGAATTTTGCTGATGATTCCGACACTCCTCGGCATTCTCTGCATTTCTTTCCTCGTCGCACAGCTTTCGCCCGGTGGTCCGGTTGAACGTTTGATGGCGCAGATACAGGGCCTGGATTCCGGTTCCAATCGCGTGAGCGGTGGTGGCGGCGATCTTGGCGCGGCGCAACAACAAAGCGCGGCAGATCAACTTTATCGCGGCGCGCAAGGGCTCGATCAGCAATTGGTTGAAGAGCTCAACAAGCAATTTGGCTTCGACAAGCCCTGGTATGAGCGCCTTGGCAAGATGCTCTGGGACTACGCGCGGTTTGATTTCGGCAGCTCGTTCTTTCGTGGCCGCCCGGTGCTTGAAATCATTGTCGAGAAGATGCCGGTGTCCATTACCCTGGGTTTATGGATGACCCTACTGTCGTATCTGATTTCCATTCCCCTGGGCATCCGCAAGGCTGTGCGCGACGGTTCGTCCTTTGATACGTGGACCTCGGCGGTGGTGATCATCGGTTATGCGATACCCAGCTTTCTGTTCGCAATACTTCTGGTTGTTCTGTTCGCGGGCGGATCTTTCCTTCAGGTTTTCCCGTTGCGCGGGCTGACATCTGAAAACTTCGCCGATCTGTCGCTGCCTGCCAAGATCGCCGACTATATCTGGCATATCGTGCTGCCTATCACGGCCATGGCGATTGGCGCCTTTGCAACAACAACATTTCTGACCAAGAACTCGTTTCTGGACGAGATCCGCAAGCAATATGTCATGACGGCGCGCATGAAGGGTCTGGGTGAACGGCAGGTGCTTTACGGACACGTTTTCCGTAACGCCATGCTGATCGTGATTGCCGGTTTCCCCGGCGCGTTCGTGCATGCTTTCTTCACGGGATCGTTGTTGATCGAAACCATCTTCAACCTCGATGGTCTTGGCCTGCTTTCCTATGAAAGCATTGTCAATCGCGATTACCCCGTCGTGTTTGCTTCACTCTATATATTCGCACTGCTGGGACTCGTCGTGAACTTGTTGTCTGATCTTACTTACACGTGGATTGATCCGCGTATCGACTTTGAAACGCGGGAGGTTTGAGATGAACGCCCCCGCCGCATCATCTGCCCCAACATCTGCGGCAATGCCCGAAGCTCCCCGGCGGTCTTCACGCCTGTCGCCAATCAATCAGCGCCGCCTTGCCAATTTTCGCTCCAACGGACGCGGTTACTGGTCGTTCTGGATTTTCATTTCGCTGTTCTCGCTTTCGTTATTGGCCGAGTTCATCGCCAACGACAAGCCGATCATCGCCTCCTACAAGGGCGAGATCATGCTTCCAATCTTCAACTATTATCCGGAAAACAAGTTTGGCGGCTTCCTCGCCGAGACCGATTACGATCATCCCGACATCGCCAGCGAAATCAACAAACACGGCTGGGCGATCTGGCCGCCCATCCGCTTCTCGTTTGATACTGTGAATTACAATCTGCCGACGCCTGCGCCGGCTCCGCCCACATGGATGCAAAAGGATTCGTCTTGTGCGCCCGTCGCAAAGGCGCGCTACAAGATTGAAAATGGGACGTGCAAGGATTTGCACTGGAACTGGCTTGGAACAGACGATGGAGGCCGCGATGTCGTGGCGCGGCTGATCTATGGTTTCAGGATTTCGGTGCTGTTCGGCCTGCTGCTGGCGGGCATATCTTCAGTCGTGGGTGTTACGGCCGGCGCGATACAGGGGTATTTTGGTGGCTGGACCGATCTGATCTTCCAGCGCTTTATCGAGATATGGTCGTCACTGCCCCATCTTTATTTGTTGCTGATTATTACCACGATTTTCGCTCCGAGTTTTTTCATCCTGCTGTTTGTCCTGCTGCTGTTTTCATGGGTTTCGCTCGTGCACGTTGTGCGTGCCGAATTCCTGCGGGCGCGCAATTTTGAATACGTCAACGCCGCGCGCGCACTGGGTCTGTCCAACGCGAAGATCATGTATCGCCACGTGCTGCCCAATGCCATGGTGGCGACGCTGACGTTTCTGCCCTTTGTGGTGAATTCATCAATCACATCGCTCACCTCGCTGGATTTTCTCGGCTACGGCCTACCGCCTGGCTCACCATCGCTTGGCGAATTGCTTCTGCAGGGCAAGAAACATTTGCAGGCGCCATGGTTGGGCCTGTCGGGATTTTTCATCATTGCGCTGATGCTCTCGCTGTTGATCTTTATTGGTGAGGCGGTGCGAGACGCGTTTGATCCGCGCAAGACATTCGCGTGAGGATGATATGAACGATCAAAATTCACCTCTCCTCGAAGTGCGTGATCTGTCCATCGCCTTTCACCAGGGCGGCACGGAAACGCTTGCGGTCAAGAACGTCTCGTTCAGTCTCCAGCGCGGGCGCACGCTGGCGCTGGTTGGCGAGTCCGGCTCAGGCAAATCGATCATCGCGCTATCGGTGGTCCGGCTTCTCGGCTTGACGTCAGCAACTTATCCAACAGGCGAAATCCTCTGGAAAGGGGAGCCGATCCTCCATGCTGACGAAGCCCGGCTGCGCGCGGTGCGCGGCAATGAAATCACCATGGTGTTTCAGGAGCCGATGACTTCGCTCAATCCGTTGCATCCCATCGAAAAGCAGATTGGTGAAATCTTGCGGCTGCATGGTTTGAATGAAACGGGAAAAGTGCGCCAGCGCATTGTGGAACTGCTGATAGAAGTTGGCATTCCCGAACCGGAGACGCGGCTTGGTTCCTATCCTCATCAACTCTCGGGCGGGCAGCGTCAAAGAGTGATGATCGCAATGGCGTTGGCCAACAGGCCTGACCTCTTCATCGCCGATGAGCCGACCACGGCGCTCGACGTGACTGTACAGGCGCAGATACTGAAATTGCTGAAAGAGCTTCAGGACAAGCTCGGCATGGCCATGCTGTTTATCACGCATGATCTTGGCATCGTCCGCAAGATTGCCGAAGATGTCTGCGTGATGCAGAAGGGCCAGATTGTCGAAGCTGGCCCTGTGCAACAGGTGTTCGCTGCGCCGCAACATGAATATACAAAAATGCTTCTGGCCGCTGAGCCACGGGGCGAGCCGCCAAACTCGAGCGCAGACGCAGCAACTGTTGTCACAGGTAATGACATCAAGGTCTGGTTTCCGATCAAACGTGGATTGATGCGCAAGACGATAGGTCACATCAAGGCCGTCGATGGCATCACGCTCACGGTTCGTGAAGGACAAACACTCGGCGTTGTCGGCGAGTCCGGCTCTGGTAAAACGACTCTGGGGCTGGCTCTGCTGCGCCTTATTCGGTCCGAAGGGCCGATCACTTATCTGGGCAAGCGGGTTGATGGTCTGAATTCCGGGGAAATGCGTCCGCTGCGCCGCGATATGCAGGTTGTGTTTCAGGACCCCTATGGCTCTTTGTCGCCGCGCATGTCTGTCTCAGATATCGTGGCGGAAGGCCTGACGATTCAGTTTCCCGAAATGAACTTGGCCAAACGCCGCGAAGTGGTGGCGCGCGCCTTGTTCGATACGGGCCTCGATCCGGCGGCGATGGATCGCTATCCGCACGAATTTTCCGGCGGTCAGCGCCAGCGTATCGCCATTGCCCGGGCCATGGCGCTCGAGCCGCGATTTGTTGTGCTGGACGAGCCAACCTCCGCCCTGGATATGTCCGTGCAGGCGCAGATTGTCGATCTATTGCGCGACCTGCAAACCCGGCGGAAGCTGGCTTACATGTTTATAAGCCATGATCTGAAGGTCGTGCGCGCGCTCGCGTCTGATCTCATCGTCATGCGTCATGGCAAGGTCGTGGAATCCGGCCCGGCTACTGAAGTTTTCGCCAACCCCCAATCGCAATACACGCGGGCCTTGTTCGCAGCCGCATTCAACATAGAAGCCGACGCCAGCGGCGCGGTGGCGCAATAAATGGCGCGCGCCATTTTCATTGTTCTGGATTCGCTGGGGTGCGGCAGCGCACTTGATTCTGCATCATTCGGCGATGAAGGCGCTGATACCCTGGGCCATATAGCCGAAGCCATTTCGTTACGCATGCCGGTGCTGGATTCGCTGGGCCTTGGACGCGCAGCCGCGCTGTCCCGGGGCAAGCCATTGAACGGGTTTAATGCGCCTGTGCATCCGCAGGCCGTGTTCGGCTACGCGGTAGAAACGTCACAAGGCAAGGACACGCCTTCAGGCCATTGGGAGCTTGCGGGAGCCCCCGCCGATTTTTCGTTCGGTTATTTTCCGCCTGGAACCCCGGCCTTTCCGCCTGCGCTTGTGGCTGCGATTGTTGAGGCTGGCCAGCTACCGGGGATCATCGGCGATTGCCATGCAGCAGGCGTCGCGCTGATCGAGGATTTGGGCGAAGAGCATTTGCGGACCGGCAAACCCATCATGTACACGTCTGTCGATTCTGTATTGCAGATTGCGGCACATGAAGAATCTTTCGGTCGCGAACGGCTTTTTGAATTATGCCGGACTGTTCGCAAGATTGTTGATCCCCTGCATATTGGCCGCGTCATCGCACGGCCGTTTCTGGGAACACATGCGGGCGATTTCAAAAGGACCCAGTATCGCAAGGATTTTTCGATTCCACCGCCCCACGGCAATATTCTTGATCGCGCCGCAAAGGAGAACCGCGCGATCATGAGCGTGGGCAAGATCGGCGATATATTTGATCATCGCAACACCGGCGAAGAGATCAAGGGCGCCCACGACATGAATCTCTTCGACAGGATGTTGCCTGCCTTGCAGCGATTGCCGGACGGTGGATTGATGTTTGCCAATTTCGTCGATCTCGACACGGATTTCGGGCATCGGCGGAACGTTGCGGGCTATGCAGCAGGGCTTGAAAAATTCGATTCGCGCATGGCCGAGATAGTGCCGCTTTTGCGCGATGGCGATCTGCTGCTTGTCAGCGCTGACCATGGCAATGATCCCACATGGAAGGGCACCGATCACACCCGGGAGCATGTGCCGGTCATCGGGATGCAGGCGGGAGCGCAAGGCAGGGACATCGGAAGGCGTGAAACCTTTGCCGACGTGGGGGCGAGCATTGCTGCTCACCTCGGACTTGAGCCAACGACGACAGGCACATCTTTTCTTTAGCGGGCGGCTGAAGACCTGCCAGCAAGATAACTTGATTCAAGAAAAGCGCTTTCGAACCCTGCCAGAGCTAACAGCCCCGGCAGTCTCTTTTCACCGCAGGGTACTTTCGCACAGCACTTTAGCCTTCAATACCCCACCGCCGCACCACCGCGCTGGCGGGTGTCTGCGGCTCCATAAATCATGCCGCCTGAGCGGTGTATGGTCTGCGTTGAGCCGATGGTCGGTTGCTCACGCACTTCATGTCCCATCTGTTTTAGAATCTTGATCGTATCAGGGGAAATGCCGTCTTCCACACGCAATTGATCGGGCGCCCATTGATGATGGATGCGCGGCGCGATTGTTGCTTCTGCGGCATTCATGCGGTGGTCGATGATATTGAGAATGATCTGCAGGACGATTGTAATGATGCGCGATCCGCCCGGCGAGCCCGTGACGATTTCAAGTTCACCCTTGTTGAAAACCATTGTGGGGCTCATGGAGGAAAGCGGACGCTTGCCTGGCCCGGGGGCATTGGCTTCGCCTCCCGTGAGCCCATACGCATTGGGAGCGCCCGGCTTGGCGGCGAAATCATCAAGTTCGTTGTTGAGCATAATGCCGGTGCCATCGGCGACCAGGCCAAGTCCATAGGAAAAATTCAGGGTGTAAGTGTTGGCGACAGCATTGCCCTGGGAATCCACGACGGAGAAATGGGTTGTCTGATCCGATTCATAAGGGGCAAGATCAAGCGCGCGTATCTGCGCGGAAGGCGTAGCTTGTTCGAGTGAGATCATGCCGCGCAACTTGTCCGCATAGGCGCGCGAGGTGAGCGCCTTGATGGGCATTTTTACGAAGTCCGGATCACCCATATGTTCGGCCCGGTCCGCGTAGCCAAATTTCATCGCTTCGGCCATGCGGTGGATCGTGGCCGCTGAATTGTGTCCAAGATCGGCGATAGGCAGGCCTTCGAGGACGTTCAGCATCTGCACCATCAGCGCGCCGCCCGCAGAGGGCGGCGGCATGGAAACGATATCGCGTCCACGGTATAGGCCGCGAACAGGTTCGCGTTCCCTGACCTGATAGGTGCGCATATCTTCAAGAGTCATGCGCCCGCCGTGCGCACGAACGGCGGCGACAAATTTTTCCGCAGTCTCGCCCTGGTAAAATCCGCTCAAGCCAGTCGCCGAAATTCGCTCAAGACTGCGGGCAAGATCTTCCTGGACGAGCCTGTCGCCATAGGCCAGGGGCTCCGCTTCGCCTTTGAGGAAAATAGCGCGCGATGAGGGATAGCGGGCCAGCCGCCGCGCGATCATGGGCAGCGAATCGGCAATATCCTCGTCCACATCGATGCCTTCGCGCGCCAGACGAATGGCCGGCGCGATCAAGTCCGCGAGGGAGAGTTTGCCCGAGCCGTATTTGCGATGGGCAAGTTCAAATCCCGCGACCGTGCCGGGAACACCGACAGCCAGCCCGCTGGACTGAGACCTGGACGGTACGAAATTCCCGCTTTCATCCAGAAAAACGTCGCGTGGGGTGTCGGCGGGCGCGACTTCCCGATAATCGATAGCAATGGTTTTCTTGTTCGCGGCCAGATGCACCAGCATGAACCCGCCGCCGCCGATATTTCCAGCACGCGGCAGGGTCACCGCCAGCGCAAATCCGGTGGCGATAGCCGCGTCGACAGCGTTTCCACCCTTGCGAAGGATATCGACGCCAATGCGCGAGGCACGTGCCTCCTGGCTGACCACCATACCATGGCGCGCGACCGCGGGCAGGGCACGGGCGCGAGCAGAAATAATGGGAGGAGTCGGTTCACCAGCGGTTGCGGCCCTGCGACCTGCGCCACGGTCCGGAGCCTGGCCCAGCGCTAACGAGGTCGCGGCCGGGAGGATTAACAAGGCGACGGCAACGCGCGCCGCGAAGTAACATTTCATCTGCTCATCTGCCCCATCGATCACGCCACATATTTTCGCCCACCGTGCAGGAAACCCTGGGCTCGCGCTGCTGGGTGCGCAGGATGAGGGAGGCGCTTTCATCAATCGGAGGCGTGATCTCTGCAATTTCCATGATCAGCTTGGTCTTTGTGGCGCGCACAAAGTTCTCGCGATCCTTGATGGGGATCATGAAAGCGCCCATGCCGCCGATGACGCAGTCTTCGTAATATTCATCAAGATTTGCAATGTCGCCATAGCCGTAGCTGGAAGGGCGGATGAGGAGCGGCAAGCCATTAATGGTCACACCCTCGCGGATCGCATCGTCGCGGGCGAGGGTCACGGAACGGCCATCGTTATTGGTTCCGTCTCCTGACACGTCAATAACACGCCTCACACCATTATAGCCGTTCTTGTCGAAGGTTTTCATGGCCGCATCTATGGCCCCGGAGATAGAGGTGCGCCGGGCCCGACGGTAGGGTGCTTCCATCAGCTTTTCAGCGAACGCCTTGGCTGACGCGGGACCATCGATCTGGGTCCAGGGAATAAGCACGTCCTGATCAAAAGCGGAGGCCCATTGCATGTAGGCAACGGCAATCTTGCCGTATGAACCGGCCTGCAAGGCCTTCAGAAAGTCTGGAGAGGTGATGGCTTGAATATAGCCGTCGCGCTGCAGCCTTTGTTCCTCAGGGTCCATGGAATAGGACACGTCGACCGCCAAGACCAGTTCGACATCAACGGTGACAGGTCCATCCTTGGCCGACAGGACGGATGGACCTAAAATAATCGCCAGGCTGCAGGCCAACAACGCCAGCCGCCGCGCAAAAGGATTCCGCAGGACACTATTCCGGAAACGACTGATCATGGGTTTGTCCTCCCGTCACTGGAGACACTGTGCCACGCGAACATCGTCCTGCAAACAGGCATTATTCCAATGGCCATGCAGCCACTCCATGCTTTGGCAAGCCAGAACGCGCGCACTTGGCAGTATTCAGGCGTCACGCAGCGGCAATTGGGGTCGTGGGCATATCAAATTTTAAGATTTCCGCTCCTGCATGACCACCATTTGATGGACCGGGTCTGGCGGGTTGGCAGAGAATCATGGCATGAACTAATTATTCGCTAATTCCCGATATTGTTTAATCTTCATGGGTCTATTGACCTAGCCTTTTGAAAGCTACGGGATGACTGACGACCTGGATGCCGCCACAGCAATCATTCAAAGCCGAGCCGGCTCGGGCGAGGTCGAGATTGCAATCGCCATAGGCGCAGGGCTTGGTGACGCGGTCGAACATCTCGAAAACGAAGTTTCCATTCCTTATGAGGATTTGCCCGGCTTTCCCAAGATCAAAACACTCGGTCAGGAAAACCGCCTGATCATTGGCGAATTGGAGGGCGTCCGGGTTGTCTTCCTCAAGGGCCGCAACCAATACTCCGATACCGGGCGCAGCGATGATATGGCCCTGCCACTGGGCGTTGCGACTGTTCTGGGCGCAGGCACATTTCTCATTACGGGAACTTGCGGTTCCGTCGACGCGGACCTCTTTCCCGGCGGGCTGGTGACGATCACCGATCATATCAATCTGAATGGTTTAAATCCGCTGATTGGCGCGAACAATGATGGTGGCGTTATTTCGCTCACCAAGGCCTATGACGAACGCTTGAATGCGCGGCTCAAGCGATCAGCGGCAGCCTCTGGAATTGCCCTAAAAGAGGGTGTTTACATGTGGTTTTCGGGCCCCACGTTCGAGACACCCGCCGAAATCAAGATGGCCCGGCTGCTGGGCGCCAATGTGGTGGGGAGCGCAGGCATTTCAGAAATGATTCTCGCCCGCCGTCTGGGCGTCCGGGCTTGTCTTGTGTCCGCCGTTACGCATTTTGGCGCTGGATTTCACAAATCTGACCCAAGCCAGATCGAAGCTCGTGACATGGCCCGCCAGGCCGCAATCAGTCTTCGCAGACTGATCCGGACATTCCTGCGCACAAAGGAAGGGGCCTATGCAGCCGAATCCAAGCCAACCAGTATTTTGCGCAAACAGCCATTGACCTGAGGGCATTGACTTATTCCTAGAGCGCCTCGCGCCTAATTTGGATCATATCCCGCGTGCCTAAAATAGTTGGCGCATTCTTCCGACGCAAATTCGTCGAGGAGTTCGCCTATTTTGGTCCACAATCCCTCGACAGTTCGCTTCGCTGCTTT
>CAMDKB010000025.1 GCA_945901195.1 Rhizobium sp. Q54 | reverse complement strand
CAAGCGTGGCTTTGGACGCATATTGTCATTTCCGGCCGGCCATGCACAGTGCGAGTGCATTCAACAGCCCATAAGCAGGATCATGATTCAAACGCGCCGTAAATTTCTTGCCACCAGTATTGCCGCTGGCGTGTTTCCGCTGGATGCGCTGCATGCGCAAACGCCCACCGCTGCCAAAACCGCAGACGGCTTTTTCGTGCTGGACGCCAGGCCCGGAGAAGCCAGGTTGCGCGGCACGCAAGAGCCTGCGACGGCTGTACTTGGCTACAATGGCCAGTTTCCCGGCCCCCTCCTGCGCATCAAGAAGGGTGAGGAACTGAAGCTGCGTCTCGTCAATAGCCTCAAGCAATCGACCTCCCTGCACATACGCGGCATGCGTTGTCCCAATGCTTTTGACGGGATTGCGCCGCTGACGCAGGCGCCCGTCGCGCCGGGACAGAGTTTTGATTATCGTTTTACGCCGCCCGATAGCGGGTTGTTTTACTTTCATCCGCATGGCCCCTCTGCTGCTGAACAAGCGGCACGCGGGCTTGGCGGAATTCTCGTCGTCGAAGAAGACACGCCGCCCCAGGTTGATCATGAATTCATGATCGTGCTGGCTGACTGGCAGCTCGACGACAAGGGCGCGCTGCGCGAGCCAATCATTCAGCCCGCCGATAGTGCAGGCGCGGGTCGGCTGGGTCCGCTGATGACAATCAACGGCGCGCCTGCGCCCTTTCTACAGGACGTGGCGCCCGGCGCGCGTGTTCGTCTGCGCGTGGTCAACATGTGCATGGCGCAAATTGCAGCGCTGACCTTTGAAGGCGCGATTCCGATGATCGCAGCGATCGACAGTCAACCCTGCAATGCGTTTGAGCCCGTGGCGCGGACATTTCCCATCGGCCCCGGCGCGCGCTTCGATGTGTTCTTCGATATGCCCGAGGATGAAAAGCAAAGCGCGAAAATCGTTCTGCGACGCTGGCCCCTTCAGGGCAAACCTGACACGCCGCCTCAGGATGTCGCGACATTTACGTCCAGAGGCGCGCGCCGCCCTGCCCTGCCGCCCATCGCCTCGCTGCCCAACAATCCGTCGCTGCCAGCGATCATCCAGATGCAGAACGCCAAGCGGCTCGATCTCACGATTGCGCCGCTCAAAGCGGCAAAGCTTGATCCCCGGCGCTTGTGGACATTCAACGGCGCCTCCCTGGACATCGATCCGGCAAAGCCAATGTTCAGTATCAAACGCGGGTCACCATTGACTCTAGGTTTCATCAACACAAGCACTGTGCCCCATGTCATGCGGCTGCACGGCCATGTCATGCGGCAACTCCATCTGCTGGATGATGGCTGGGAGCCGTATTGGCGCGACAGCGTCATCGTGCCGGAGGGCAAGACAGTGCGCGTTGCAATTCTGGCCGACAATCCCGGAAAATGGCGGCTCGGCAGCGGCATACTTGCGCATGGCGAAAGCGGGCTGTCCGCGTGGATCGAAGTGACTTGAGATTGCCTCCGGTGCCGCTTGCCCGCCGTTCATGCGCAGCCGCAAAATTATCCTGAAAAGGCGCTGACGCAGGTCACGCGGCTAGGCCTGCGCCAGTATCTTGCCCCAGATCTGCGGCAGCATCGCGGGCAAGTCTTCGGCGATCAGACCCGGGCCAAATTTAATGGCCGCCTCGCCGTGCAGCCAGACGGCCGCGCATGCAGCTTCAAAGCCCGGCATTCCTTGCGCCAGCAATCCCGCAATCATGCCCGCCAGCACATCGCCTGATCCTGCCGTTGCAAGCCAGGGTGGCGCGTTGCATGCGATAGCTGCCCTGCCCTGAGGCTCGGCGACCACAGTGTCTGCGCCTTTCAACACCATGATTGCGCCCGTTTGGGCCGCAGCCTCGCGGGCGCGGGCGAGTTTGCCCCGCGTTACATCCTGCGGCCCAAACAGCCGTGCAAATTCGCCTTCATGGGGCGTCAGCACCACAGGACGTTTGCGGGTGGCGATGAGATGCGCAAGCGCTTCTGTTTTCCCCGCAAAACTCGTCAACGCGTCAGCATCCAGAACAATTGAGGGCGCCGTGGCTGCGCTGAGAGCTGCTTCTGCCAGTGCGAAGGTGTTTTCGCCCACACCCGCACCAGGACCGATCACGAGCGCATTCTTGCGGGCATCGTAGAGGATGGTGGCGAGCTCCTGAGCGTCATCGCAAGGAGTCAACATGATCGCGGTGAGGTGGGCCGCATTCACGCCAAGCGCCTCACGCGGCGAAGACAGCGTGACAAGTCCCGCCCCGGCACGCAACGCGCCCATCGCAGACAGCCGCGCGCCACCCGTCTGATGCATGGGGCCGCTGATAACGAGCGCATGGCCGCGCACATATTTATGGCTGGACGCGTCAGTTTGCTGGAGCCACGCGCGCCAAACCGGCGGCGCGTTCAGAACAGTTTTGGGCGCGATATATTCCAGCGCTTGCGGGTGCGTCCCGATGGGTTCGAGCAACGTGCGGCCACACAATTTGCGGCCGGGCAGCAACAGGTGGCCGGGCTTCAGGCGAAAGAAAGTGATGGTGACATCAGCCTCGACGGCAATGCCTCGCGCCTGCCCGGTATCGCCATCAAGGCCGGAGGGCACATCAACGGCCAGTACAGGTTTGCGCGTCAGATTGCGCCAGAAGTTCAGGCGCTCGATAATGGCGCGCGCGCGCCCGTCGATATCACGCGACAAGCCAGCGCCGAACAGCGCGTCTATAACAAGGTCGGCGGAATCAAGGTCAACCAGCGCGGCCGAGGCTGTGCGTCCCGTCCAGGCCTGCGCTGCAAGTGCTGCATCTCCGGCAAGTTTTTCACGCTGGCCCAGAAGTCCCGCCGTGACCGAAAACCCCATGTCCCGCAGCAAGCGGGCCGCAACGAAACCATCGCCGCCATTGTTGCCGGGACCGCAGAGAATGACGATCGTCTTGCCGCCGGATGGCATAGCCTGACGCGCCGCGTCAGCCACCGCAGCGCCTGCGCGTTCCATCAGCGGGATGCCGGGCGTACCTCTGGCAATGGTGAACCGGTCGGATTCCGCCATTTCGGCATTGGTCAGAATTTCTTGGGCATATTGCATCGACCAATCGTGCGGCATGGCCCGCCCCGGCGCAAGCCTAACCGGCTTTTCGCCTGGACTTGATTGGCTTTACCCACATCAGGATCAGCGCACCGGCAATTGCAGAAAGGACCGAGCCACCCATCACGCCAATTTTCACGAATTGTTCGAGATCGGTGCGGCCCGGAAAAGCCAGCAGGCCAATGAACAAGCTCATCGTGAATCCGATGCCGCAGAGCAACGCCACGCCATAGACCTGCCCCCAGCTCGCGTCACGCGGCAGTTGAGCGAGGCCGGATTTCACCAGCAGCCACACCGAACCAAGGATGCCGATCTGCTTGCCGACAAAGAGGCCTGCCGCCACACCCAGCGTAACCGGATGAAAAACCTGCGCCAGCCCGATGCCCGCAAGCGCCACCCCCGCATTGGCGAACCCGAATATAGGCACCACGAGAAATGCGACCCACGGCGAAATCGCATGTTCAAGCCGATGCAAGGGGGAATGCACGTCATCGGGCTTGCCAGGGCTGACGTCGATGGGGATCGTCAAGGCCAGCAGCACGCCCGCCAAAGTCGTGTGGACGCCCGATTCATGGACCAAGACCCACAACCCGCAGCCTGCCAGCAAATAAGGCCAGAGTGCCTTTACCCCCAAGCGATTGAAAACTGCCAGCAAAACAACAAGCCCCCCTGCGCCCGCTATCGCAGGAATTGACAGGTTCGACGTGTAAAAGATCGCAATGACGATTATGGCGCCGAGATCGTCGATGATCGCCAACGCCGTCAGAAATATCTTGAGCGATACGGGCGCGCGTGAGCCAACAAGTGCTAGGACACCAAGCGAAAAGGCGATATCCGTCGCCGTGGGAATCGCCCAGCCGCGCAGAAGCGCGGGATCGCCGGTATTGAACATGACGTAAAACAGGGCGGGCACCGCCATGCCGCCGGCAGCCGCCACGCCGGGCAAAATCCGGTCAGGCCAGGATGACAGCTGGCCATCGACAAACTCGCGCTTGATTTCGAGGCCGACGAGCAGAAAAAAAATCGCCATCAAGCCATCATTTATCCAGTGCAACACACTGAGCGGGCCCAGCTTTGCCTTCATGGTGGCGAAGTAGACATCAGCCAGCGGAGAATTTGCGACGCCCATCGCCAGTACTGCGACCGCCATCAGGACATAGCCGCCTGCCGCTTCCTGTTTGAGAAACGCGCGCAACACCGAGAGCGCCACCGGGCGCCGCCTATTAGTCATAAAATCCCCTCCGGGCGGTCTGGTGCGCCCCTTATGCCCGAACATAGTTCAGCGGGCAGGCAGGTCCAACCGGTATCTCCCCCTGTTACGGGAGTTGTTGACCTGCCGAGCATGCCCCGATAGGTATTTTCCCACTATGGTGAGAGTGATGAAGGCGCAAACAGCAAAGTTCGGATTGGGTCAGGTCGTGAAGCACCGGAAATTTTCATTCCGGGGCGTGATTTTCGACATCGATCCAGAGTTCAACAATACCGACGAATGGTTGATGTCCATTCCCGAGGAGGTGCGCCCGCGCAAAGACCAGCCATTCTACCACCTCTTCGCTGAAAACGAGGAAACCGAATATATCGCCTATGTGTCAGAGCAGAATCTGCTGGCGGACAATTCGCGCGAGCCGGTGCGCCATCCCCAGATTGGCGAGATGTTTACCCGCAGTCGCGACGGCTCCTACAAGATGAAACGTCAGCTGGCGAATTGAGCTGTGCAGGGAACTGGCGCAGCCTCCGCCGGATAGAAAATGAAAAAGGCCGGAGGATTACCTCCGGCCTTTTCGTTTGTCCCTGTGCGGAAAGCCTTATTTGGGAGCTGCGGCGCCGCCGGCGATGCCATCACGTTGTTTGGCTGCCGATTCTTCAAGCTTTTTCTGCAATTCCGTAGCCTCTTTCTGGGCCTGTTCCTGCTGTGCCTGCAGCACCTTCGGATCGACCGCAGGGCCGTCGAAGGCAGGACCAAAACCGTCGAGCGGCAGGACGAACTGCACTTCGTTGTTGACCTGATTCTTGACGAAAACATTCATCAACGTGCCCTTCTTGAGCGTATTGATGGTGGCGACCTTTACCTTGGCTTCGGCGAAGCAACCGTTCGGGAAGCAGATCTGGAACTTGCCTTCCAGATTGGCGCCCTTGTCGACGCCAAAGCGGAAGCCGGGCTCAAGCATGAGGCCAACTGGCATCAGCAGCCGCACGACCTTGGTTTCGTCGCCCTTCACATCATAAACGGCGAGCGCGAGGACGGGAGCCGCATTGGGATCGGTGCCAAAATCACGGGTCGTGTAGCAGATCTCCTTGCCGGCAGCCTCATCCTTGCCGCAGACCTTGGTCCATTGCGGCTGGGCCGGCTTCAATTCCACCTTGTTATCCTGCGGCTGGGCGCCGCCCGGTGTGGCGGGCTGGGCGGCAGGGGCTGGGTCAGCGGGCTTCTGGGTCGGCGTTTTCTTTGCCTGCGCGAGCACTTCGCCGCCAGCAAGAGCGAGTACAGCGAGCAAAGCCGTGGCAAGGCCGGTACGCTTTTGAAGGTGAGCCATAAAAAGTCCTTTCGGTTTTCCGGATGAACGGAGCAAAAGCAAAAGTAGCCCTTCATTCGGGAGCCATCCGCCGTCGCCCGCTCTTCGCCTCAGATTGAGGCGATAAATTGACTGCAGGGCTCATAAAGCTTTCCCGCCGCGCTTTCCAGCCCCCCGACGCTATATAGGCAAAATGTATCGATTCAGCCGCTTCGTCAGCGGGAATGCTGCGGGAATTGCTGACGCGCGCGGCTTAAGTCCCTAAACTTGCAGGATGGAAGTCGCAGCGATTCGCCGGACCAGCATGTTCATGCCGTTTACGCCCAAATCTTTAAGCACGCCTGCGGCGATGATGGTTGCGGCTGCGCTGATTTTGGCTGGCTTACCTTCGCCCGCCGGTGCGCAAGGGCAACATGGCATCGCCATGCATGGCGAACCGGCTCTTCCACCGGATTTCAGCCATTTTCCCTATGCCAATCCGGATGCGCGCAAAGGTGGCAGCGTGCTGCTCGGCCTGCAAGGCACGTTTGACAGCCTTAATCCATTCAACCTGAAAGCAGGTTCAGCGGCGCAAGGCCTGGTTGGCCCGGTTTATCAGACGCTGATGATGCGTTCGCTGGATGAGCCCTTCACGCTCTACGGGCTGATTGCGCAAAAAGTGGAAACAACGCCTTCGCGCGACAGTGTAACTTTCCGCCTCAATCCGGCAGCCAGATTTTCCGACAATACGCCGATCACATCGAAAGATATTCGCTTCTCCTTCGAACTGCTCGGCAGGAAAGGGCGACCGCAACATCGCGCCGCGTTTCAGCTGGTCAAAGGGATAGACACTCCAGACAATCTGACTGTCAGTTTCGATCTTTCCACGGCAGGCGACCGGGAACTCCCGTTGATCCTGGCGCTGATGCCGGTGTTGCCAAGCCACGCGGTTGATTCGGAAAAATTCGAAAATGCCTCGCTGGCTATCCCCATCGCTTCCGGCCCTTATGTAGTCAAGCAGGTCAAGCCGGGCCAGTCTGTTCAGCTTGCGCGCAATCCCGCTTATTGGGCGAAGGATCTGCCTGTCAGCCGGGGCTTTTACAATTTCGACGACATTCGCTTTGATTATTTCCGCGACGCCACGACTTTCTACGAATCGCTGAAGGCTGGCGCTGTGGAATATCGCGAGGAAACTGATCCAACGAAATGGCTGAGCGGGTATAGTTTTCCCGCTATCGGCGATGGCCGCATCATCAAGACAGCCTTGCCGGGCGGCGGCGCCAAGGGCATGCAGGGCCTCGCCCTCAATACGCGAAGGCCGGTGTTTCAGGACATCCGTGTGCGCGAGGCTCTGGTCCTGCTGTTCGATTTTGAGTGGATCAATGCCAATCTTTATGGCGGGCTCTATCGCCGCACCAAAAGTTTTTTCGACGAGACCGAGCTCGCCGCAACGGGAAGGCCTGCGAGCGACAAGGAACGTGCATTGCTTGCGCCCTACCCGGGCGCTGTACGCAACGACATTCTTGAAGGCAAATGGGCTCCCCCAGTCAGCGATGGCAGCGGGCTCGACCGGACACTGGCGCGCCGCGCGATCGATTTGCTGATGCAGGCTGGCTATACGCTGGCGCAGGGGCAGTTACGTGATAAATCCGGGCGTCAGCTCACCTTCGAAATCATGACAACCGAACGCGAACAGGAACGGCTCGCGCTGATCTATGCGCAATCGCTCAAGCGTGCGGGCATAGAGGCACGCGTGCGCCAGGTCGATCTGGTGCAATATCAACGACGGCGGCAGAAATTCGATTTCGACGTGACGTTCGGTGCTTGGATCGCTTCCAATTCGCCGGGGAACGAGCAACGCAACCGCTGGTCGACGCAAAGCGCTTCCGTGGAATCCTCGTTCAATCTGACCGGGGCAAAAAATTCGGCGCTCGATGGACTGATCGCCGCCATGCTGAACGCCCTTGACCCGGCCGATTTCCGCGACGCCGTGCGCGCCTATGATCGGGTTTTGCAATCTGGCTTCTACATCGTACCGCTCTTTCACAAGCCCGAACAATGGTTCGTCTATTCGCGTGAACTTGCCTATCCGTCGCGTCTGCCGCGCTATGGCAATCCTCTGTTCGGGCAGGCGCTGGAAACATGGTGGAAGAAATCGCCATGAACAAGACTTCGATATTATCGACAATGAGGCATCTGTAATGACGGCCCTCCCCGGCACGACGGATACATCGGCAATCGAATCGGGCGATCCGCTCGCCCGGCTTGATTTCAGTTCGCTGATCAGCGGCGCGGCGAAACTTCGCCCGGATCGCATCGCCTTCCATGACAGCAGCGATGCATCGAAATCGCTGACGTTCGCCATGCTCGAGCGACGCGTCGCGGCCATGTCCGCTTCATGGCGCGATCTGGGCCTGATGCCCGGCGAGCGCATTCTTGTGATCGCGACAGCCTCTGCGGCCTGCATCGTCGCCATAACCGGGGCATTACGCGCAGGGCTCGATGTGGCTATTGCGGCGCCCTATCTGCCCGCCGAGGAACTCGCTGAATTTGCCATCGATACTGGCGCGGTGGCGCTGGCGGCCGAGCCAGCCTGTGGCGATCTTGATATAGCCAGTGAATTGTTGCGGACAGCGGCGCGCGCCGAGCGTGTGCGCGTGGTCGCCGCGCTTGGCAACACCACGGTCGACGGTGCTGTGCTGCTGGATCCCCTTCAAACGAACGGAGCGATGCAGGAAGAAACTGCCGCTGGCGGCCATAGCCTGCATGCGCGCATCATCACCCGCGACATCACTGCGCGCTGCGTGTTCCATCGCCAGCGCACGATTGTGGCCGCTGCGCTGGATTTTGTAACACGCGCGCAGATCGGCACGCATATTCCTCTCGTCTCGACAATCCTGCCGGCAAGTTTTGCGGGTCTGGCGATCGGACCTGCCGCAGCGCTGATTGCCGGCGCGCCGCTGATCCTGCACGGGCCGTTCGATTCCACGACATTGCTTGCCATGATCGAGGCGATGCATCCCGTGCATCTCGTTGCGCCGGCAATGCTCAGCGAGGATTTTGATGCGGCGGGGCTGATTGACCCGCACTACCTGGCATCAATGATATTTCTCTCGCGCTTCAAGCAAATGCCTGCGGATATGTCGGCAGAGCCGCCCGGTGGCATGCTTGATTCAGCCGTTCCCGTGACCGATCTTTATGCCATTGGCGAAATCGCCGTGATCGCCGAACCGCGCCTGCCGGGCGGCGCGCGCATCGCGCCACTCACCACCCAGCATGTGCTGAACCTCGACGGGCGCGATGTGGTGGCGGCACGGCGCAAGCTGCATTATCTTGCTGCCAACGGCAGGCTCGATAGTGTTGTCGCCATTGAAGGGGCGGCCATATCGCAAGGCAGCGAGGGTGACCATGAGTGATGTTCAATCTATGCAGGCGATGGACCATGTACGCATTGACGTCGTGTCGGACGTGGTGTGCCCCTGGTGTTTCGTCGGCAAGCGGCGGCTTGAACAGGCGCTGGCGCTGACGCCGGACATTCCCTCTTCCGTCTTCTGGCGGCCGTTCCAGCTCGATGGCACCATTCCCAAAGGCGGAATTGCCCGCGAGGAATACCTCAATCGCAAGTTCGGTGCGACCCGCGCAAAAGATATGTATGGCCGGCTTGAGAAGCTTGGCGAGGAAGTCGGCATCCCCTTCGCATTCGGCAAGATCAAGATTTCACCCAACACTCTGGATGCGCACCGGCTGCTGCGTTGGGCGCAGGCTGCAGGCAGCCAGGGCGCGGTGAAAGAAAAGCTGCTCACGCTGTTCTTCATCGAGGGCGTGGATATTGGCGACCCCCAGGTGCTGGCGGACACCGGCGCAGCCCATGGACTTGATCGCGATACAGTGCTGCGCCTGCTCGCAGGCGATACGGACGAAGCTGAAGTACGCGAGGAAATCGAGAACGTCCAACGCATGGGCATCAACGGAGTGCCCTTCTTCATCTTCAACAGCCGTGTCGGCGCTTCCGGCGCGCAACCGGCCGAAGTGATTGCGCAAGCCATGCGGCAGGCGATGGAGCCAGTCGCCGCAGCGTGAGACTTTCCGGCGCTGAAGTTGATCAATGTGTTCGGGGACGCACCCGCGCGCCTCAGGTTGCCGGCTTTGAACGCCAGCTTTGGACGGCGGTGGTGAAGAACAAGGGGCTGGAAGTGATGCGCCAAAGGCTGCATAATCAGCGCAGGAAAACTCCGGGAGGCCTTTATGACATCGCCTGCGCCACATCTTTCATCCGTTGCTGCCTCGCCCATCAAGCTGCGGCGCATCGGCGCGTTTCTGGCGGCTGAAGTCACGGGCGTTGATCTGACCAAGCCCGTGGATGCCGCGACATTCGAGGCGATCAAACAAGCGCATGCAGAACATGGCGTGCTGGTGTTTCCCAACCAGAAAATCTCATCTGAAGATCTCAAGCGCTTCGGGCGGATGTTCGGCGAGCTCACCGTGCATCCGTTTTCCACGAGCGGCAAGGAACAGCCTGAGCTGATCGTCTACGACAACAAGGAAGGCAATCCGCCGCCGCCAACTGATATCTGGCATTCTGACGAAACATTTCGCGAATGCCCGCCGATGGGTACGATGCTCTGCTCCAAGATCATCCCGGAAATCGGCGGCGACACAGTTTTCTGCTCGATGAGCGCTGCGTATGACGGTCTTTCGGGCCGGCTGCAAAAATTCATCGACGGGCTTGAAGCCGTGCACGATTTCAAACCGTTCAAGCAATTGTTCGAGGGCAGCGAAGAGGGCAGGAAGCGCCTGCGCGCCTATGAGGAAATCTATCGGCCTGTGACGCATCCCGTTGTGCGTGTGCATCCTGTCACCGGCAAGAAATCGCTCTTCGTCAATCCGCAGTTCACGCTTTCCATAAAAGGCATGGAAGAGAGCGAAAGCCGCGATCTACTTGATCGTCTTTGCCGCTGCGTGAACATGCTCGAGCATCAATACCGGCATCGCTGGGAGCCCGACATGCTGGTGTTCTGGGATAACCGATCACTGCAGCACGCGGCTGTGCATGATTATTATCCGCAACGGCGCATGATGGAGCGCGTCACCATCCAGGGGGACAGACCTTTGGGCACAGGCGCGGTGGCGGCGCCCGAGGAATTGCGCAAGCTGAAAGCACCATCCGTGATGAGCTTCAAGGACAGACCGAAGCGCCAGCACGAAATGTGAATAAAGGGAAACGGATGGAATGCGATAGGTCCAGCCCGCTTCCATCAAGACGCCTCCGCAATTTTTTTCTTCAACAGCCGCCTTCATTTGAGAACGCAGACCACACGAGGACACCATGACGACCCAAACTTTGCAAAAAAGCTTTGTCAACACGAAGCCCCCCTTTCGCGCTGATCATGTCGGCTCACTTTTGCGGCCCCAGAAACTGCGCGAAGGCCGCGAGAAACTGCTTGGCCCGCAGACGCCGGATCAACATCTTGGCCCGCATGATAACGCGTCGCTGCGCGCCATTGAAGACGAATGCGTACGCGAGGTGATTGCGCTGCAGGAGCGCGCGGGACTCAAGCTTGCCACCGATGGCGAATTCCGCCGCCGCAGCTGGTGGCTCGATCTCATCATGGGATGGGATGGGGTGACAGCTGACAGACTCGGCACGACCGAATTCACATGGCGCAACAAGGACGGCTCGGAAAAACCTTTTTCGCGGCTATGGATGAATGGGCCGATCCGCTGGAAACCCAGCGCCACGGTGCGGGCCTTCGAGTTTCTCAAAGCCAATACAAAGCTCACGCCGAAAGTCACCATCCCCGCGCCTGTTCTGCTGCACATGTACAGCGGCGGCGACAACGGTTTGCGGGGTGGCCATTACAAGGACCCGGAGATTTTCTGGGCCGATATCGTGCAGGCTTACAGGCAGGAAGTCACTGCACTGGCCGATGCAGGCGCGACATATATCCAGTTTGACGACACGGCCATCGCCTTTCTCTGCGACCCCCGCCATCGCGCGACTGTGCAGGGCTGGGGCGTCGAACCCGATCAATTGCTGCTGCAATATGCGCAGCGCATGAACGAGGTGATCGAAGCCGCGCCTGCGCATGTCACTTTGACCATGCATCAATGCCGAGGCAATCGCGAGGGACATTGGGCAGCGGAGGGCGGGTATGATCCTGTCGCAGATGTGCTGTTCAACAAGATCAACGTCCATGGCTATTTTCTGGAATATGACACAGACCGCGCCGGCAGTTTCGATCCTTTGCGCTTGCTGCCTAAGGGCAAGACTGTCGTCATCGGCATCATGTCGAGCAAAAGCCCGGTGCTGGAATCTGCAGACGATCTCAAGCGCCGCATCGAAGCTGCAGCAAAGCATGTGCCGCTGGAGCAACTCGCTATCTCGCCGCAATGCGGATTTGCAAGCTCCATCGGCGGCAATCCACTGACGATAGACGATCAGGAAAAGAAACTGGCCTTGCTGGCGAAAGTGGCTGGAGACGTCTGGGGTGCGTGAGCGCGATGGCGGAACAACCCCGGCCTATGCGCCAGCGCCTCTTCGCAGATGCTCGTCCAGGCGCGGCATGATTTCGACGAAATTGCAGGGGCGATAACGATAATCGAGCTGATGCACGAGAATGCCGTCCCAGGCGTCCTTGCATGCGCCGGGTGAGCCGGGCAAAACAAATATATAGGTTGCGCCCGCAACACCTGCCGTGGCGCGCGACTGGATCGTCGATGTGCCGATCTTGGGAAACGAGATTGTGTGGAAGACGGTTGAAAAGCCTTCCATGCGCTTTTCAAACAGGGGCTCGATAGCTTCCGGCGTCACGTCGCGACCGGTGAAGCCGGTGCCGCCTGTGGTGATGATCGCGTCAACGCCGGGATCATCAATCCACGCCCGCACCTGAACTCGAATTCCTTCAACGTCGTCTGTGACGACGGCGCGCGCCGCCAATGTGTGCCCGGCTTTTGTGAGCCGCTCGGCGAGAGTGTCGCCGGAGCGGTCGTCATTCAGGCCACGGGTATCGGACACCGTCAGCACCGCAATCTTCAGCGGGACGAACGTGCGGCTCTCATCGATACCCGGCATGTTACGAACGCCGTGCGAACGTATTGCAGGCGTCGATATTGCCGGTCTTCAGACCCTGCTGAAACCAGGCAACGCGCTGGGCGGCGCTGCCGTGGGTAAAGCTGTCGGGTACGACGCGACCCTGGGACTGCTCCTGCAGTTTGTCGTCGCCGATGGCCTGCGCGGTGCGGACCGCTTTCTCGATATCGCCCTCCTGCAGGACCTGCCATTTCTTGTTGGCATGGGACGCCCAGACGCCGGCGAGACAATCGGCCATCAGTTCCACACGCACGGAAAGACCATTGGCCTCCGCGCGGCTGCCGGCCGCTTGCTGGGCCTGCTGCACCTTGGGCAGGATGCCAAGCTGGTTCTCGATATGGTGGCCGATCTCGTGCGCAATGACGTAGGCATAAGCGAAATCACCACCGCCGCCCAGTTTGCGCTTCATCTCATTGAAAAAGGAGGTGTCGAGATAGACCTTCTTGTCGAGCGGGCAATAAAACGGGCCCATGGCTGATTGCGCTGCGCCGCAGCCCGAACGGGTGGAGCCGGCAAACATGACCAAGGTTGGCGGAGCGTAGCGGATATTCTTCTGCGCGGGGAGAATTTCGCTCCACACATCCTCGTTCATGGCGACAATCGCGGAAACGAACTTGCCGATCTCGTCAGTCGCGGGGCCGGCCTGGCGCTGGCGTTGTGGTTGAGCCTGCTGCTCGGTGACGTGGCCGCCGCCACGGCCGCCCGTCAGCACTTCAGCGCCGCCGATCAGGATGCGCGGATCGACACCCAGTAACATGCCGACGATGCCCAGCACAATGATCATGCCGATGCCCAGACCGCCGCCACCTAAGCCTGGAATGGATATGCCGCCACCGCCACCGCCACCGCCGTCGTAGCCGCCGCCATCGCCGCGCCGGTCATCAATATTGTCGGACTGGCGAAAATCTTCCCACTTCATGGCCGAACTCCCGGCTGTCGCGGCGCGCGCCGCTTTCAGGCCGTTTATGTAGCAGAGGCGGTGCGTGATTTACAGGGGTGGCCGGAGGCGACTTAACCGCTATTTCACGGAGATCGTCACACGCTCGCTCATCACGGCGGGATTATGGGGCATATGCGTCCAGTCGGCGAAGATGAGCTGCAGCGTATACTGGCCCGGCGGCAGGGTGACTGTCGCTTCCGTCTGCCCCTTGCCGAAATGCACGTGGGAGTCATCGGCTGGAATGGGTTGATTCAGCTCCTCACCCTTCAACTCCTTGTCGATGAGCAGGTGATGATGGCCGGTGTTGGCCGTGGCCTCGCCCTGCAGGCCGGCGGGCGCAATACCCATGCCGGAAAGGCCGAATTTCACGACAACCGGATTGCTCACGACATCGCCGGATTTCAGGTTGAGGAAATAGACCTTTGCGCCGGGTGTGGATTTCGATTCCTACGCGTGAGCGGGAGAAAAGGCGATAGTCAGAGCCACAGCCGCCAAGCCCATCGAACGATAAAACATTTCCTACTCCCTCATCTGCCCGCAGCAGGCGATGACAGGAACATAGGCCGGAAAACAGGCGCGTCAATGGCGTACGCTATCGCAGGAAGATCAAGCCTTCGCGTCTTTCAACAGCTTCATTATTTCCTGGAAATCTCCCCACGCCAGACGCTTCTGGGCAGGGGAGCGCAGCAGATAAGCGGGGTGCAATGTCGCCATTGCCTTGATCTTCTGTCCATTTGCGAGTGGGTAGTCGAACACGCGGCCACGGGTTTTCAATATGCCCTCGTTGACCCCCAGTATCGATTGCATCGCCGAAGCGCCCAGACATACAAGGACTTTCGGGTTGGCCAGCTCTATCTGGCGGCGAATGAAAGGCAGACAGATCGCTGTTTCCTGCGGCGTTGGCGTGCGGTTTCCCGGTGGCCGCCACGGCACGGCATTGGCGATATAAACCTCTGATCGATCCAGATTGATGGCCTTCAGCATGCGGTCCAGCAATTGCCCGGCCCGGCCCATGAACGGGAGGCCCTGCCGATCCTCGTCGGCACCCGGCGCCTCGCCGACAAACATCACATGGGATTGCGGATTTCCATCGGCAAAAACAGTGCGTTGCGCTGACCTTTTCAGGGTGCAACCATCAAAGGACTCGATCGCCGCGCGCAATTCGTCCAGTGTCCGCGCCTGAGCCGCGATTTCCTTTGCAGACCCAATGGCTTGATCGGGCGATGCGGGAGCGGGCATGGCGTCCAGCCGGGCCAGCGGCGCTCGTCTGGCAGCCTCCACCGGGGGCCGGACCGGCGCAGGAGGGGCAGCAGCAGGTTTCTTGTTATCCTCGCTGAACCGGTCGTGCGCTGTTTCATCGATGGCGATGTCGACGCCCATGTCGGCGTACCAGCCGACAATCGATGTCAACTCATCATAGGTGAATTGTGCTGCCGCCACGGGGATCATAAGATCATCGTAAGGACTTGCAGCGGAAAAGGCGAGAGCAAAGAATATGAAGCTTAGACAATGTATTATATCACTTTTCACGTTGCTCGCCAGCTCCGCGAACGCGCAGGATTTCTACAAGGGCAAAACCATGCCCTTCGTCATCGGCTTTGTCGTCAATAATGGCTACGATACCTACAGCCGCCTGGTTGTCCGGCACATGGGCCGCCACCTGCCCGGAAACCCTTTGATTGTGCCGCAAAATATGCCGGGCGCCGCGTCGATTGCTGCGATCAACCATCTGTACAATGTGGCCGCACGCGACGGCACCGTGCTGGGAATGGTCGATCAGTCCGCGCCCCTTACGCAACTCATTGAACCCAAGGCCTTTAAGGCCGACGTGACGAAATTTGCCTGGATCGGACGGATAACGGACAATGCGGCCGTGCTCTATGGCTGGCACAGTGCGCCGGTGCAAAACATCAATCAGGCCTTTGAAAAAGAACTGATCGTGGCAGCGCCGGGGCAATCCTCGCGCGCCCTGATGACGTTTCTTCAGAACCTTCTGGGATTAAAGCTTAGGATTCTCACCGGTTACCGCGGCCCCAACGACTCGCGCCTTGCGATGGAACGGAGCGAAATCCACGCGCTGACCCAGCCCTATTCGGTGCTGCGTGCGGAAAAGCCGGATTGGCTGCGTGACAAGGCAGTCACTCTGCTGCTGCAGGTGAGTGTCGATTCGCATAGCGATCTCAAACACATCCCCCTTGTCACCGACCTCGCGCGCAATGCCGGTGAGCGCGAATTGATCGAGTTCATTGCCGGCAATTCGCGCATTGGCCGCGCGGTCGTCTCTCCGCCGGGCCAGCCGCCCGAGCGTGTCGCTGACCTGCGCAAGGCGTTCATGGAAACCATGACCGATCCGGAATTCCTGAGCGATATCAAAAAGCTGGATCTCGACCTCAATCCCCTCCCCGGTCAGGACCTGCAAGCTTTTGTCGAGCGCGCTGTGACGGTCTCGCCCGAGCTGGTGGAAAAGGCCAAGAACCTTGCCGGCATAAAGGAATGAGCCGCCCGTCTCGACATTCCCATTTTTCCACGGCAATTTGACGCGATGAAGAATAGTTTATATATGAACTATACACGATTGATCCGGGGCCAGCCATGAACGATCCTGTTGAACTGCCTGAACGCGAGGGCATGGATTATGATGTTGTTATCGTCGGCGGTGGCCCTGCCGGCATGGCGGCGGCAATCCGGCTGAAACAGGTTGCGCCCGATGCGACTGTCGTTGTGGTCGAAAAGGGATCGGAAGCCGGGGCGCATATCCTGTCGGGCGCAGTCATCGATCCCATCGGCCTCGACAGACTGTTGCCGGACTGGCGTGACGATTCTGACCGGCCGCTGAAAACCCCGGTTACCGCCGACAAATTCTACATGTTGCATGCCAATGGCGGCATCCGCCTGCCGAATGTCCTGATGCCGCCACTCATGAGCAATCACGGCAATTTCGTCGGATCGCTTGCCAATGTCGTGCGCTATCTCGCGCAAAAAGCTGAGGCGTTGGGCGTTGAAATCTATCCAGGCTTTGCTGCCAGCGAAGTGCTTTACGATGAAACAGGCGCCGTGCGCGGCATTGCCACCGGCGACATGGGTGTTTCAAAAACTGGCGAAATGAAAGGCGCTTTTACACGCGGCATGGAATTGCGCGGACGCTATACTCTATTTGCGGAGGGCGCGCGAGGTTCACTTACAAAACAACTCGTTGCCAAATTCGCCCTTGATGCGGGGCGCGACCCGCAGAAATATGGCATTGGGTTGAAGGAAATCTGGCAGATTGATCCTGCCAAACATGTGCCCGGCCTCGTCCAGCACTCCTTCGGTTGGCCGCTCGACAACAGCACGGGCGGCGGATCCTTTCTGTATCACATGGAAGACAACCAGATTTCCATCGGCTTTGTCGTACATCTGAATTACGAGAATCCAACCCTGTCACCTTTCGATGAATTCCAGCGCTTCAAGACTCATCCGATGATTGCCGAACTGCTGGAAGGGGGCAAACGCATCGCTTATGGCGCACGTGCCATCACCGAAGGCGGCTGGCAAAGCGTGCCGCAACTGGCCTTTCCCGGCGGTGCGCTGGTGGGATGCGCCGCGGGCTTTGTAAACGTCCCGCGCATCAAGGGATCGCACAATGCTGTGCTCTCGGGAATGCTCGCCGCCGAGCATGTCGCGCAGGCGCTGGTGGCAGACCGTTCCCATGATGAACTCGCCAGTTATGAGGCCGCCTGGCGCGCATCCGATATCGGCAAGGATTTGTGGAAAGTGCGCAATGCCAAGCCCTTGTGGAGCAAGTTGGGCACAATGCTGGGCATACCACTGGGCGGGCTTGACATGTGGACGAATACGCTGGGGTTCTCGCTGTTTGGCACAATGAAACATGGCAAGCCCGATTACGCTTCACTGAAAAAACTCTCGGAAGTGAAACCGATTGTTTATCCGCGTCCTGATGGCAAGTTGACGTTCGACAGGCTTTCCTCCGTGTTTTTGTCCAACACCAATCACGAAGAAGATCAGCCGGTTCATTTGATTCTTTGCGACCCCTCGATTCCGATCGCCAAAAATCTGCCTGACTATGGCGAGCCGGCAAGGCTGTATTGTCCAGCAGGCGTTTATGAAGTTGTATATGGTGACGAAGCGGCAAAGACAGACCCGCGATTTGTCATCAATGCGCAGAATTGCGTGCACTGCAAAACATGCGACATCAAGGATCCCGCGCAGAACATCACCTGGGTGCCGCCGGAAGGTTCGGGCGGGCCGAATTATCCGAACATGTGAGGGGCCGAAGCCGCCACCATTTTTTGCTGGGAAACCGGTGCAAATCGTGAGCAGGCTTTGGCAACGTCCCGTTAACAAGAGTGATTCTCATGCCAAACGACAAGGCTGCCGCGCCGCGGCAACTCTCAAAGCGAGTGCAGATGGGCCGCTTCATCGTTTATGTCGATCAACAGGCCAAGAGCGGCTTTGATACGCGCGATGCTGCAGAATCTGAAGCTGCACGTATTTTGAAAGCTTTCCCGATCCTCGCCGTACGCGTTGCCGACATCGAGGATGACAGCATCAGGAAGCTTGGGCCCACCAAAGCCAAAGAAGAGCCTGAGGATTCATATCCTGCGGACGCAGGCTAGGGCCTGTCGTCATTTAAGGGATTCGCAAATCAGTGAAAGCGTGATTCATGGGGAGCCTTCCTGAAGGAGGCTTGTGATGGAACGCCATGCTTTGCGCGACGATCAATTCGCTCGGATTGAAAATTTGCTTCCGGGTCGTCCCGG
>CAMDKB010000024.1 GCA_945901195.1 Rhizobium sp. Q54 | reverse complement strand
CAATCCGCTATCGCGCGTGGGCAATGTGACGTCTACCGTCTCGCTCGCAAGCCGCGCTTCCAGCGCCGCTTCTTTCAAAATACTCCGGCGGGCGATCAGGGCCTCGGTCACGCTATCTTTTATTGCATTGATCGTAGCGCCCGCAGCCTTGCGTTCGTCCGGAGACATCTTGCCGAGGTTGGCAAGTTCAGCTGAAATTGTGCCCTTCTTGCCAAGTGCGCCAACGCGAACGTTTTCAAGCGAAGCCTCGTCGCTGGCAGCGGCGATGGCGGAAAGGGTCTGCGTTTCAAGTTCAGCCAGAGTTGACATGACGGATCACCAGCGGGCGAGTTGAGGACACGAAAAGATTGGTACTCTGAAACCAAAAAGCCCCAAACGCGCCGGACAATCTCCGCCGTTGGGGCTTTGTGGTTTCGAAAGTGTTTGAGCGGGTTACTTACGCCGCAGCAGGCAGCGCGCCCTTGGCCTTCTCAACCACGGCCTTGAAGGCGGTCGGTTCATGGATTGCCATGTCCGAGAGCACCTTGCGGTCGATGGTAATGCCGGCCATATCAAGCCCGTTGATGAAGCGTGAATAGGTGATGCCGCATTCCCGGACGGCTGCGTTCAGACGCTGGATCCAGAGTGCGCGGAACGTCCGCTTCTTGTTCTTGCGGTCGCGATACGAATATTGCATCGCCTTGTCGACAGCGGCCTTGGCCGTGCGGATCGTATTCTTGCGGCGGCCCTGAAAGCCTTTTGCCGCGTCGAGTGTCTTCTTGTGTTTGGCGTGGGCAGTTACGCCGCGTTTAACGCGTGCCATGGCAGATCTCCTGAAAGTTGAGGATTATTCGGATTGCGTGGTCAGAGGCTTAGCCGTTGGGAAGGAAGTACTTCTTCACGTTATCGCCGTCGGTCTTGAAAAGGACCGCCGTGCCGCGCAGGTTCCGGATCTGCTTGTTGGTGCGCTTGATCATGCCATGGCGCTTGCCGCGCTGGGCATAGACAACTTTGCCGGTACCAGTAATTTTAAAGCGCTTTTTAGCGCCCGATTTGGTCTTCAGCTTGGGCATTTTGCTCTCCTTCGGGGTGAACCCCAAAAATATTCCCAGCTGCGGCCAAGGCCCGCTGGTTCGCATCGGTATGAGCGAAAAGAACCGCCACGGCAGCCCTTACTGGCCGGGCGGTTCAGAGCGCGGCTTATACGGGAGAGTTCGCAGGTTTGGCAAGGGGTTTGGACGCAAAATTACGCTGCACGGGCCTGTTCAGCCCATCCGCCCTTCATTTGAGTTAAGCAGGGGCTTTTCCTCCATCCGAAGGAAAGCAATCAGCGTTATCACAAAACAGCCATTGGTGATCCAGAAAAGCCAACGAAATGCCGATATGGCCGCATCCCTGTTTGCGGCAAGGTCGGCAGGCGTGAGCTTGCTTCCACCGGGGGCGGCCACCGTGTGTAGAATGATCACGCCGAGCAAGGTAATGAGCATGGACGCAAAGAGCGAACGTGAAAAACTCATGACGGATGTCGCGGTGCCCAATTCATGCAGTTTTACTGCGTTTTGTGTTGCGACAGTGCTCACAGGCGCGACCGGGCCAAAACCGATGCCCGCGATCGCCAGAGCGATTTCGAACTCCCAGACCGACATCTGGTCGACACGGACGGCCATCCAGCTCATCGCTGCAATGCAGATCAAGAGCGTGATCGTGGGATAGCGCTTGTAATGCTCCGTCCGGGCCGCCACCCAGGCGCCGCTGAGAGCGCTGGAATTGACCGTCACCATGATCACCATCAGGAAAAGTCCCGAGGCGGTCGGGCTCATCCCCAGTACCGACTGCAAATAAAGCGGCAGGTAGATGTTAAGCGCGATCACCGCGCTCCATCCGCAAGCATTCGCAATTGTTGAAGTGCGAACGATCTGATTTCGAAGGATATTGAGCGGTATCAACGGTTCGGGAGCCGTGACCAGGCGCAAAAAAAATGCAATCCAGAGCAGCGTGGAAATCGCAATAAGGCTCAGAATTTGCAGAGATAGCCACGGCCAGGTCTTGCCGCCGGCACTGAGGATAAACATGAACGTCGAACTTGCCGCGACGATCAGCAGCGCACCGAGAACGTCAAGTTTATGCGGCTTTTCGTGGCGGGGAAGCTTCCCCAGAAGCGTGACAGCAAAAAACAGCGATAATGCGCCCAGCGGAATACCGGTCCAGAACACTGCAGACCAGTGAATGTATTCCGAGTAAAACCCACCCATTGCGGGGCCGAATGCACCAGCAGTTGTGTATGTAATTGAGAAATAAGTATAATATCGTGCTCTTTGTTTCGGCGCAGCGATATCTCCCAAAACAGTCATCGCCTGGGAAACCAGCCCAGCGCTGCCTATGCCCTGCAGCGCACGCGCCAAAATCAGCGCGATCATATTGGGCGCCAGCGCCGACGCGATCCCGCCGATCATGAAGATGACGATGCCGATAACCAGGGTAATTCTTCGGCCCTTGATGTCGCTGAACTTGCCATAAAGTGGTGTGGCAGCGGTCATGGTCAACAGATTGGCTGCGATAATCCAGGAGAGATTTCGGGTGTCTCCAAACTCCCGGCCTATGGTAGGCAACGCGCCTGCGATCATCGATTGATCAATGGATGTCATGAATACGGGCACGAGAACGCCCAGGACGATCCACATCGTTTCCCGGTGCGTCAGCGGGACATAAGGCACGGCGGCAGTGGGTGACACGGCTGTCATCTTGGCCTGTTCGTTTCAAAATACGCGAGCGCAAGTGGATCGGATGAACCGGTACCTTAGAGGTGCTAGCCCGCAAGAGCCAGACAAAGGCCATGCGTTCCCGGTCTGACCCACCTGCACAAATGCATCGCGGGGCCAGAGCCCCGCGTAAACCCACATAAAATCGATTTCAGATTTTACCTCGGCGCCAGGATCATCACCATCTGGCGGCCTTCCATCGAGGGCTCTACCTCGACCTTGGCAATAGTCAGCGTTTCCTGTTTGACCTTTTCCAGCAAGCGATACCCCAGACCTTGATGGGCCAGTTCGCGTCCGCGGAATCTCAGGGTAACCTTGACCTTGTCGCCTTCCTCAAAGAAGCGTTTCACGGCCTTCATCTTGGTCTCGTAATCATGTTCATCAATACCCGGACGGAGCTTGATTTCCTTGATTTCAATGACCTTCTGACGCTTGCGCGCTTCTGCGGCCTTTTTCTGTTCCAGAAACCGGAACTTTCCATAATCAAGAATTTTACAGACCGGCGGTTCGGCTGTCGGCACGATTTCAACGAGGTCGAGACTCGCTTCATCTGCCAGCTGCTGCGCTTCAGTGATCGATACAACACCGCGGTTCTTGCCTTCGGCATCAATCAATTGCACTTCGGGAACGCGAATTTCCTTGTTCGTGCGAGATCCCTTTTTGGTGGGAGTCGGCGGAGCCTTGTTGGGACGACGAATGGTGAACTCTCCTTCTTTTTATTGATCGGACCAGGAAGCGAAACATTCCGGACGCACATTACATCCAGAATGCCTGACCCAATTACAGAATCACGCTAATGGCCCGGCAAGTCAACGTCCGATTGCAATTACGGCGAAGCAGGCCGCAAATTAATAGCTCGCCTGTGATGCGCCTGGCGAAATACCCCGCCCGGACTCGAGCAGCATCTCATAAATCTGCAATGTTTCCGTACACATCCTGGCCAGCGAAAAATTACGTTCGACATTTTTGCGCCCCCTCAGCGCCAGTTGATCCAGTTCACTCGCGCCCAGCGAAAGAACGTGCTGGAGTGTTTTTGCAAGTGCATTTGCATCGGCTGGTGGTACTTTCCAACCCGTTCGATGGGATTCCGGAACGTCAGGGGGAGACAGAACGGTTTCCGGAACGGCGCCCAGATCAGTGACAATCACCGGTTTGCCGAACAATTGGGCTTCCGTCGCGACCCGGCCAAAGGCTTCCGGATCTGTCGAGCAAACCGTTATAGCCGAAGCTGCCATAAAGGCGGCCGGCATATCCCGGCAATGCCCAACTCTCTTGACAATCCCGGTCAATCCACTTTTGGCGATGGCGGCATCAAGTTCACGAACATAGCCGGATCGCCCCTGCGGATCGCCAGCAAGGATAAATTTCAGACCTTTGAGCCCGGCTTTGGCCAGAATTGCGGCGGCTTCGATCAGTACGCGTTGGCCCTTCCAGGCCGTCAATCTTGCTGCCAGCAATACGATGCGCTCGTCCGGCGCTACGCCCCATTCTTCACGCAATTTTCGCACGCGCGAGGGGTCGACCGCTCCTGGCGAGAAGGAATCCGTGTCGGTGCCTCTGTGAATCACACGGATACGCCCCTGCGCAAACGGGTGCAGCTCAAGGATACGATTGGCCGTGAAATGCGAATTTGCGATCACAACGTCGCCCCGCGCCATGACGGAATTGTAATTGATCTTGAGCCTGGATTTTCCGGAATAGGCCCCATGATATGTCGTCACGAACGGCACTTTGGTTACCCTTGTCGCCCCCAGCGCAACCCAGGCCGGAGCTCTGGAACGGGCGTGAACGAGGTCAACGTGTTCCGCCCGGATGATGCGCGCCAGCTTGCCGACGTTGCCAGCCATACGAAAAGGATTTTTGGTTTTTGCCGGGAAGGGCACCCAGATGCCGCCTTGCGCTTGCAATTCGCTCACCAGGCGTCCGCCGTCACTTGCCACCAATGCCCGTGCGCCCGCCGCAGCCAAGGCCACGGCGATATCGATTGCAGTGCGTTCTGCGCCCCCTGCGTCCAGTTCGGGTATGATCTGGAGAATAGTTCGACCGGCAAGACCGTGGACATACCCGTCCATCCCCGCAGGGGCCGTCAGGTTTTGTCGCATTGCCGGTCCGCCGCGTGTAAAGGTTCTTGCGTCAGCATGTTTGAGCGAAAACACTGACAGCCTGGAGATTCAGTCATGGGGATTAAATAAGGTGGACGGCCCGCAATCGCAAACGCCCGCTGAGGCCGCCGGCCCGCCAGGATTTTTCGCACCTGGTGGATCTGATGGGCTCCAGCTCGCCTGGCGGCGCGTCGATGCAAAAGAATTTGCGGGAGCAGGCATCGTTTGGCTGGGCGGTTTCAAGTCTGACATGCTCTCGACCAAGGCGGAATGCATAGGCCAATGGGCTAAGGAAAATGGCCGGGCTTTTCTGCGCTTCGACTATTCCGGCCACGGGGAATCTGCCGGCCGTTTCGAAGACGGCACGATCGGATGCTGGACAGACCAGAGTTTGGCAATGATTCGGGCCCTGACTGCCGGTCCGCAAATCCTGGTGGGGTCGTCAATGGGCGGCTGGATCGCTCTGCTTGTTGCGCGGGCCCTGATGGAATTGGGGGAGACAAATCGTCTGGCCGGGCTCGTCCTGATTGCTCCGGCGGTCGACTTCACCGAAGAATTGATGTGGCAGAAACTGCCCGCATCCGCACGCAGCGAAATTGAAACGAATGGCTTCTGGCTGCGGCCAACCCAATACGCGCCAGAGCCCTATCCCATAACACGGACCTTGATCGTGGAAGGCCGCAAACATCTGTTGTTCGGCGATACGATACGAAGCCATTGTCCTGTGCACATTTTGCAAGGCATGGAAGATCCTGACGTTCCCTGGGGCCATGCGTTGAAACTTGTAGAGCACCTGGCTGGCGATCCCGTTGCCTTGACATTGATAAAAGATGGCGATCACCGGTTGTCGCGCAATCAGGATATTGCACGACTGTTGACGGCAATTTCCGAAATCGTCTGACACTATCACAGCGAAGAACAAGGCTAAACAATTGACTCATCTATTGTTGAATCGCAGCTTGCGGCTGAAGGCAAAAACGATAAACGCCGTAGCTCCTGACAGTACAGTAACAACGACCAGTGGCCATGCGTTATCGCGAATGAGCGAAACAACAAGGATGCCGATGGCTGCGGAGGCCATCATCTGAAAAAACCCTGCGAGCGAAGAGGCTGCGCCTGCCCGTTCGGGAAATGGAGATAGCGCGGCAGCCACGGCATTCGGCAGCACCAGACCAATACCTGAAAAGAAGATCACTTCGGGAATGAACAGTGCAAGGACATTGTCCGGGAACAGAAAAAGCCCCAGCGCCTGCAACACACCGGCCCCTGCCAGCAACGCCACGCCGATTTCCATGGTCCCATCGAGTCCAAGCCGTGAAACAATACGAGAACTTATGGCTGCCCCGCAAACGAATGCCGTTGAGCATATCGAAAATCCGATGCCAAATTGAAGCGGGTTGAGTCCGTATTGACTGCGCAACACGAATGGGGAAGTGGAAATGAAAGTGAAAAGCCCGATATGACAACACGCAACGATGACCGCATAAGCCAGCCAGACTCGGCTTTTGGCGACTATCGCAAAACTGGCTGCGATGGAACGCACTGAGATAGGGCCTTTTGTTTTCGAGCGAATGGTCTCAGGCAATAAAGTTACCGCGATGATGGTCAAGGCAGCCACCAGTATGAACATGACCACGAACGCCGCGCGCCAGCTGAACCAGACCGTAAGAAGGCCGCCTGCCAATGGGGACAGAACGGGGGCGAGACCCATGATCGTGCTCATGACAGCCAACTGCCGTCCGGCATGATGACCTTCATGCAGGTCCCGCACCATCGCACGGGCCAGAATTTGCGGGCATGCGCCGCCGAAGCCCTGCAGGCCACGCGCCAGAGTGAGCGCTTCTACGGTTACCGCAAGGCCGCTCGCGATTGTAGCGATCAGGAAAATTCCAAATCCTACGAGCAATATCGGCTTGCGACCGAACTTGTCTGACAAAGGCCCGTAGATCAATTGTCCAAAACCAAAGCCGATGAGATAGGCGGACATTGTCCATTGTACTTTTGCCGCGGTAGTGTTGAGATCCAGGGCCAGACTTGGCAGCGCGGGTACATAAAGATCGGTCGAAATCGGACCAAGCGCAGTCATCAACGCCAGAACGACAGTCATTGCAAAAGAGTCTGGACGGAGACGCATCAATATTTTCGTTTCGGAGGTTTAGGGGAAGGTGCCGGCGGGATTTCTTCGGGGTCTTTTGCGCTGAATCGCAGTCCTCTTGCAAACTGGCCCCCGGTTCGTATATAAGGGCTTCAACAAATTCTCATCTGGATCGTCGTAAGTCGATCATGTGGAGAGTGGGCCCCGCGGGACCCGCTCTTTTTTATTGCCGCTCGGTATTCGCAATCGGCAGAAAACAAGTCACGCTGTGGCGTGTTTTCCGTAATTGAACAGGGTACTTTGGAAGTTGCGACGTGTCCGGAATCTGTGATTCCAGGTACTAGCCGGTCTCGTGGGGTCATGTTTGGAGAGTCTAGCCGTGACGCAGCAACAGACAGCCATAGCAAACGGAAGTTCATCGTCCGCTGAGGGCGCAATCGGAGAACCACGTCTCGTGACCGAGACAGGGGTCGCTGCTCACGTCGCGCAAATAGCAATGCCTGTTCTGGCCGATCTGGGCTACCGGCTTGTGCGTGCCCGGATCATGTCGGGTCAAGGCACGACCTTGCAGGTCTTGCTGGAGCGCCCTGATGGTACTCTGACTGTGGATGATTGTGAAAAAGCCAGCCTCGCCTTGTCACCGGTTCTGGATCTCGAAGAGCCGGTAAAGGAGGCCTATCACCTCGAAATCTCTTCCCCCGGAATCGATCGGCCACTCGTCAGGGTATCGGATTTCCGCCGAGCTATCGGTCATGAGGCTCGCCTCGAAATGGCGGTCCCCATGGATGGGCGCAAGCGCTTTCGCGGCTGGATCCAGGGTATAGTAGGGGAAGGCTCCAAGGCTGAACTTCAATTGCGCCGCACTGACACGCGCGGGGATGAAGAGGCGGAGGTGAAGCTGGTGTTGGCTGACATCGGCGAAGCCAGGCTGATCCTCACTGAGGCGCTGATCCGCGAATCGCTTCGCAGGGACAAAGCGGCGCGCGAAGCAGCTGAACCGGATAGCAGCAGCGAAGCGCCTGAAGAAACGGACACAAACAACGCACGGCGCGGCCCTGGCCGTTTCGCCAGACGGAACGAAAATAAAGGCAGACTCGGCAAAAGCAGCCCCGCCAAGGGACCGCTCACGAAACATTAACCAGATCAGCAAACATCGCCACGAGGCTAACCATGGCTATAAGTGCAAACCGACTTGAACTCCTGCAGATCGCGGATGCTGTAGCGCGGGAAAAATCTATCCCGCGCGAAATCGTCCTGAAGTCCATGGAAGACGCGCTGCAGAAAGCGGCGAGGTCCCGCTATGGGCAGGAAACTGAAGTCCGCGCCGAAATCAATCCGAAGACCGGTGAGATGCGCTTCTCCCGCCTTATGTTGGTCGTCGACCAGGTCGAGAACGACGCTACACAATTGACCTTGCCTGAAGCACGCAAGAAAAATCCAGCAGCTCAGGTTGGCGACTGGATTGCCGAGACATTGCCGCCCTTCGAATTTGGGCGCATTCCGGCCCAGTCCGCCAAACAGGTTATCGTTCAAAAGGTGCGCGAAGCCGAACGTGATCGCCAATATGATGAATTCAAGGATCGCATTGGTGAAATCATCAATGGCGTTATAAAGCGCGTCGAATATGGAAATGTGATTGTCGATCTCGGCAAGGGCGAAGCGATCATCAGGCGCGATGAACTTATCCCTCGCGAAATGTTCCGCCCTGGCGATCGTGTCCGGGCCTATGTCTATGACGTGCGCCGCGAACAGCGCGGCCCGCAGATCTTCCTGTCGCGCACCCATCCTCAATTCATGGCTAAACTGTTCGCTCAGGAAGTGCCCGAGATTTATGATGGCATCATCGAAGTCAAATCTGTGGCGCGCGACCCCGGTTCACGTGCAAAGATTGCAGTGATTTCGCGTGAATCTTCTATTGATCCCGTTGGCGCCTGCGTAGGTATGCGCGGCTCGCGTGTGCAGGCAGTTGTGAATGAACTGCAGGGCGAGAAGATTGACATCATCCCGTGGTCAGCCGATGCGGCGACGTTCATCGTGAATGCGCTGCAACCTGCGGAAGTGGTAAAAGTCGTTCTGGACGAAGATTCAAATCGCATCGAAGTTGTCGTGCCAGACGAGCAGCTTTCCCTCGCCATCGGCCGTCGCGGCCAGAACGTGCGTCTTGCCTCACAGCTGACCGGCTGGGACATTGACATCATGACGGAGGCCGAAGAATCCGAGCGCCGCCAGAAGGAATTTGTCGAGAGGACGAACGTGTTCATGAAAGCGCTCGATGTGGACGAAGTCATTGGCCAGTTGTTGGCGTCCGAAGGTTTCCGTTCGGTCGAGGAGCTGGCGTTTGTTGACCCGGCCGAAGTGGCTGCAATCGATGGCTTTGATGAAGATACCGCGAGTGAGATTCAAAATCGGGCCCACGAATATCTGCAAAAGCTCGAAACGGAACTGGATGTTCGCCGCCAGGAATTGGGTGTGGCTGACGAAGTGAAGGACGTCCCGGGAGTTACAACCCAGATGCTTGTCAAATTTGGCGAAAATGACGTCAAGACCGTCGAGGATCTTGCGGGCTGCGTGACCGACGACCTGATCGGCTGGACCGAACGCAAGGATGGCGAGACCAAGAAATTTCCAGGGTATCTCGATGGAATGGATATTTCCCGGGAAGATGCTGAGGCAATGATCATGGCCGCGCGTGTCAAGGCAGGCTGGATCGAGGAAGCTGCGGCCGCGCCTGAAGCCCAACCAACTTGAATTATGTGAGCTTTAGCCAATACGGAGCGATATTTGGAGCGGACAGCCAGCAAAGAGCGCGATGAAGAGGGGCCAGAACGGACCTGCGTCGTCACGCGCGTTCAGCGCTCTCCCGATGAGATGATCCGTTTCGTTCTGGATCCATCCGGGCAGGTTGTGCCTGATCTCAGGCGGAAATTGCCAGGACGTGGCGTCTGGGTTACGGCACAGGCGACTTATGTTGCGGAAGCCGTGAAAAAAGGAGCGTTTGCTCGTGGATTCAAGCGGCCTGTATCGATATTTCCTGAACTATCCAGTCTGATCGACCAGTCGTTGGAGAAGGACCTGCTTCAGTCGCTCTCCATGGCCAATAAGGCTGCAATCGTATCTGCGGGGGCTTTTCAGGTTGAAAAAGCGCTTTCGGATCACGAAATAGCTGTCGTCATCCACGCCAGCGACGGTGGGGCCGACGGCGCCCGCAAGCTCCGCCAACAGGTCAGGCGCAATATGCTTGAGCCGGAAAAACTATATTGGCTCGAAATTTTAGATTCGGGGCAAATCGGTTTGGCATTGGGGCGGACAAGTGTGGTACATGCTGCGCTTCGAAGGGGCGCGGCCGCTGAAGCGCTGATGATGCGCGCGCGCAGACTAGAAATCTATCGGGGTTTGAAACCCGCATCCGGGCCTTCGGCTATGCCGGAAGCTGAATTGGGCGATCCCATGGGATCAGAGAACGGGCAAGGGCCCGGGATTGAGAACGAATGAGCGAGAATAAGGAAACCGGCGAAAAGACCTTGACCATTGCCCCCAGCAAGACCTTGTCGCTCAAGACAAAGGTCGAGCCAGGCGTCGTGCGTCAAAACTTTTTGCATGGGCGCACAAAGGCCGTTGTGGTCGAAAAGGTAAAGCGCCGCGGCGATGCGCCGGGCCGCACCGAGACTGTGATCCTCGCGCCAAAGCCTCAGCCTGAACCTGTGGCCGCGCCTGCGAGGGCGCCATCGGGGCGCGCCTCGCGTCCGGCGACGGAGACAGCGCCCGGCCGGTCAGCAGCGGGTGTTGTCCTGCGTCCGCTTACTGAAGAGCAAATGGAAGCTCGCGCCCGCGCGCTGGGCGATGCGCGTGAGCGCGAAGAAGAAGAGCGCCGTCACGCCGAGATCGAAGCCAAAGCTCGAAACGAGCGCGAATCCGCCGAACGCGCCGAAAAGGAAGCCGCTGAGGCCCGCAAACGCGAGGAAGAAGCGCGTCGGCAACAAGATGTTGTCGCCAAGCGCAAAGCCGAAGACGAAGCGCGCCGCCGCCTCGGTGGCGAAGAATCTGGCGGGAGCGCTTCACCAGCGCCTGCCCCGATGGATCGCGGACCGACCCGGCCAGCGCCCCGTCCTGCAGCTACGCCCGCTTCGCCCACCGTATCGACCACAGTCACTCCGGCACCCGCAGCGGTCGCGCGCCCGGTCATGGGCGCTGACGCGGAAGAAGAGGCAAAGCGGGTTATTCGCCGCGCAGCAATCATGCCAACCAAAGTGGTTGTCCCGCCCCGCGCCACCCCAAAATCCGGCGATCAGAAAAGCCGGGGCCGCCTTACCGTGACAAACGCCACGGCCGAGCAGGAAGAGCGCACCCGTTCGGTTGCCTCGTTCCGCCGCCGCGTTCAGCGTCTTAAGGGAATGTCAAACGCCGTTGCGAAAGAAAAGGTTCTTCGCGAGGTGGTTCTGCCTGAAACAATTACGATTCAGGAACTCGCCAACCGCATGTCAGAACGTGCAGTGGACGTGATCCGGCTCCTTATGAAGCAGGGCCAGATGCTGAAGATCACCGATGTGATCGATGCTGATACGGCGCAGCTGATTGCAGAGGAGATGGGCCATACTGTTCGCCGCGTCGCCGAATCTGACGTGGAAGAGGGCCTCTTCGACGTGCCCGATTCGGACGATCATCTGGAGCCACGTCCGCCCGTTGTCACGATCATGGGCCATGTCGACCACGGCAAGACATCCTTGCTCGATGCATTACGTTCGGCAAACGTGGTCTCCGGGGAAGCTGGCGGTATTACCCAGCACATTGGCGCCTATCAAGTGGTCGCTCCAAGCGGCCAGTTGATCACTTTCATCGATACTCCGGGCCATGCGGCCTTTACGGCGATGCGTGCCCGTGGCGCGAAAGTGACCGATATCGTTGTCCTGGTCGTCGCTGCCGATGACGGCGTCATGCCGCAGACAATTGAAGCGATCAATCATGCGCGCGCCGCCAAGGTGCCGCTGATCGTTGCAATCAACAAGATCGACAAGCCCGGCTCCAACGCCGAACGGGTGCGCACAGAATTGCTGCAATACGAGGTGCAGGTCGAAACCATGGGTGGTGAAACCCTTGAGGTGGAAGTGTCCGCCCTCAAGCGCACCAACCTCGACAAACTGCTGGAAGCGATAGCCCTGCAGGCAGAGTTGCTGGATCTGAGAGCCAATCCCGATCGCGGCGGCGAAGGCACTGTAATCGAAGCGCGTCTTGATCGAGGTCGCGGTCCGGTTGCCACGGTTCTTGTTCAGCGCGGCACGTTGCATACTGGCGATATCGTAGTGGCGGGCTCCCAATGGGGTCGTGTGCGCGCGTTGCTCGACGACAAAGGCGCAAATTTTGGTGCAGCCGGTCCGTCGACGCCGGTCGAGGTTTTGGGTTTCTCCGGCGCTCCTGATGCAGGAGATCGTATGGCGGTAGTTGAATCTGAGGCGCGCGCGCGTGAAATCACGGAGTATCGTGATCGCCAGAAGCGCGAGAATGCAGCTGTTCGAGGCGCCGGCGCGCGCGGTTCACTCATGGACATGATGAGCCAGCTCAAAACAGCAGGCCGCAAAGAGTTTCCGTTGTTGATCAAGGGCGACGTGCAGGGCTCAGTTGAAGCCATCATCTCAGCGCTTGAAAAACTTAATACAGACGAAGTGGCTGCGCGTGTCATTCATGCTGGCGTCGGTGGTATCTCTGAGTCTGACATTACACTAGCTGAAGCTTCAGGCTGCGCCGTGATCGGCTTCAATGTGCGCGCGCACAAGGAAGCACGCGACGCTGCCGAGCGCTCGGGCATTGAAATTCGCTATTACAACATCATCTATAATCTTGTGGATGATGTGAAGGCAGCCATGTCCGGGTTGCTTGATCCTGCCCTCCGTGAGGCGATGCTTGGCAACGCCGAAATACTTGAGGTCTTCAACATCACCAAGGTCGGTAAGGTTGCCGGTTGCCGCGTGACAGATGGCCGCGTTGAACGTGGTGCAAATGTGCGGCTTATCCGCGACAACGTCGTTGTGCATGAAGGCAAGCTATCCACGCTCAAGCGCTTCAAGGACGAAGTCAAGGAAGTGGTTGCCGGGCAGGATTGCGGCATGGCGTTCGAAAGCTACCAGGATATGCGCGCAGGCGATGTCATCGAATGTTATCGTGTGGAGCAGATCAAGCGGTCGCTATAGTCGGCCGCCCTTTCAACCAAACGGCAAAAATTGCGAACTGGTGACACAGCGACTTTTTCGCGTGCCGGAGATCATCAATGTCCAGAGTACATCAAAAAGGCGGTGAGCCTTCACAGCGCATGTTGCGTGTGGGCGAGCTTGTACGCCATGCAATGTCGGAACAGCTCACCCGTGGCGGCCTCAACGACCCTGTGCTGGATGGCAATGTCATCACGGTTTCGCGTGTTAAAATGAGTCCTGACCTGAAATGTGCAACTGTCTATGTTTTGCCGTTGGGTGGCAAAGATCGGGAAAAGGTTCTCGAGGCGCTCGAAAAACGTCGCAAGGGTCTGCGGGGTGAAATGGCCCGCAAGATCGATCTGAAATTCGCACCAGATTTGCGTTTCAGACTTGACGACGCATTCGACAACCTGGATCGCATTGGCGAACTCCTGAATTCCCCGAAGGTCCAGCAGGATCTCAAACCGGCGTCATCCGATACGCCGGAAAATGATCTGCCCTGAAATGAACGCTCCAAGAAGCAAGCGCGAAGAAGTCAACGGCTGGCTGGTGCTCGACAAGCCCCAGGGCATGACTTCAACTCATGCAGTGTCGCGGCTGAAGCGGATTTTTAACGCTAAGAAAGCCGGTCATGCCGGGACGCTCGATCCACTGGCAACGGGCATTCTTCCCATCGCATTCGGTGAAGCTACCAAAACCGTACCTTTCGTGCAGGATGGCGAGAAAGCCTATCGTTTTACCGTGAAATGGGGCACAGAAACTGACAGTGACGATGCGGACGGCGCTGTGACAAAGACTTCTGAGCGACGCCCGGAGCGTGAAGATATCGAAGCTTTGCTCCCACGGTTCATCGGCACCATCATGCAGACGCCGCCCATCTATTCGGCCATCAAGGTCAACGGTGAACGTGCCTATGATCTGGCGCGTGAAGGCGAGGAAGTTGTTCTGGCCGCCCGCGAAGTGACTATTCATGCCTTGCGTTTGACAAGCTTCACGCCTGAAGAAGCTGTGCTCGAAGCTGAATGCGGCAAAGGCACTTATGTGCGCGCCATCGCACGTGATCTGGGGCAATTGCTCGAATGCTATGGCCACGTTACCGCGTTGAGGCGCACACGCGTGGGACCATTTCGCGAAGAAGATGCAGTGCCACTGGCGGAGCTCGAAGCCGAAGACGCCCAACCCTTCGAAGACCTTTTGTCTGTCCAAGCCGGGCTGACTGAATTGCCTTGCGTCGTGGTCGATCGCAACGCTGCCGCACGCCTGCGGCGCGGGCAATCACTGATGTTGCGCGGCCGGGATGTGCCGTCAGAGGGCTTGGCCTACGCATCCTGCTGCGGCGTTCCTGTCGCGTTTGGCGATGTGCAGGCGGGCGAACTTCTGCCTCGCCGCATTTTCAACCTGCCAATCTGAATTTCGTTATCCGTCGAGGGCCACATTCATTGACGCAGCGATCAGCTATGTCGTGCGAGCTGATTTTTCATAGGCCCATGCGAAAGTTTGCCCTGACATGGGACAGACCCGCGGCGACTTCAAGAACGCTGGCCTTCCGCCAGTTTTCGTGTATAACCCGCGCCAACTCGCTGGATTTCGCTGGCGAGCGCGTATTCGGGGACCTTGCTGGACGACATCCCGGCCCGGCCCTCGCAATCACGCAAATTCATCTGACGCGTATCCGTTCTGCGGCGGGCGACAGATAACAACATCAAAAATAAAGGAAAAGCCGATGTCGATTACCATGGAGCGCAAACAGGCGCTTATCAAGGACTATGCCGCCAAGGCCGGTGACACCGGGTCGCCCGAAGTTCAGGTCGCCATTCTCACCGAGCGCATCAACAACCTGACGGGTCACTTCAAGACCCACGTGAAAGACAATCATTCACGCCGGGGCCTTCTCAAGCTCGTTTCTCAGCGCCGTCAGCTCCTCGACTACGTTAAGGGCAAGGACGAAGCACGCTACAAGTCACTGATTGAACGTCTCGGCATCCGCCGCTGAGTTCTCGCCAGCAGCCGGCCAGGGGCCAGCGGCTGGAACAGGGCGGCGGCATGGGGCTGCCGTCCAATCACCGGAAGAAAGCCAGACCATGGCAGGATCGCCGGACGCTGTGTCGGGCGCGCTTATCGGCGTGCAGCAGCGTCTCGCCGTCTTGACCATGGCTGGGCCTATTTCGGCATCCATGAAAGATACAAGACATGTTTGAAATACATCGCGAAACACTCGACTGGTGTGGTCGTCCTCTCACCTTGGAAACCGGTCGTATTGCGCGTCAGGCGGACGGTGCGGTTTTCGCCAGCTGGGGCGAAACCACGTTGCTCGCCACCGTCGTCTCTGCCAAAACTCCCAAAGTCGGCGTTGATTTCTTCCCGCTGACCGTCAACTATCAAGAAAAAGCATTCGCAGCCGGCCGCATTCCTGGTGGCTATTTCAAGCGCGAAGGCCGCCCATCCGAACGCGAAACCCTGATCTCCCGTCTGATTGACCGGCCAATTCGTCCGCTGTTTCCGGATGGCTATCGGAATGACACGCAGGTTGTCGTAACGGTTCTCAGCCACGACCTTGAAACTGATCCTGATATCCTTGCGATGGTCGCAACGTCAGCCGCGCTGACGTTGTCAGGCGTGCCATTCATGGGCCCCGTCGGCGCAGCCCGCGTTGGTTTTATCAAGGGCGCGTTGAAGCTGAACCCGACTATCGACGAGATGAAGGAATCAGATCTCGAGCTCACTGTTGCTGGCACCGCGGACGCTGTGTTGATGGTTGAATCGGAAGCCAAGGAATTGTCCGAAGAGACGATGCTCGAAGCTGTGATGACAGGTCATCGCGGGTTCCAGCCAGTCATCGATGCGATTATTCGTCTCGCGGAAAAGGCTGCAAAGGAACCACGCGATCTTGCTGTCGTCGACAAGAGCGCGGTGGAAGCCGCCGTTGCAACGATTGCCGAAGCTGAACTGCGTGAAGCCTACAAGCTCACCGTCAAGCAGGAACGTTACAAGGCTGTCGACGCTGTAAAGGCGAAGGTCAATGTTGCTCTGTTTCCAGACGGCGGCGAAGCGAAATTCGACAAGCAGAAAGTGAGCGAAGCCTTCCACGATCTGCAAGCGAAGGTCGTGCGTTTCAACATCCTCGACACAGGCATTCGCATTGATGGCCGGGATGTAAAGACAGTTCGTCCCATTCTGTCGCAAGTCGGCGTTCTGCCCCGCACCCATGGCTCGGCGTTGTTTACGCGTGGAGAAACCCAGGCGCTGGTTGTTGCGACCCTCGGCACCGGTGAAGATGAGCAATACATCGATTCACTTGAAGGGACTTACAAGGAGCGCTTCCTGCTCCATTACAACTTCCCTCCCTACAGCGTTGGTGAAACCGGCCGCATGGGTTCACCTGGTCGCCGCGAAATCGGACATGGCAAACTGGCCTGGCGCGCGGTTCGCCCGATGTTGCCGTCGCAGGCGGAATTCCCCTACACACTTCGTGTAGTTTCGGAAATTACCGAATCCAATGGCTCATCGTCCATGGCCACAGTCTGCGGCGCTTCGCTGTCACTAATGGATGCGGGCGTTCCGTTAAAGAGCCCGGTTGCGGGCATCGCCATGGGGCTGATTCTCGAAGACCAGCGTTTCGCCGTGTTGTCCGACATTCTCGGCGATGAAGATCATCTCGGCGATATGGACTTCAAGGTTGCTGGCAGCGAGAACGGCGTCACATCCCTGCAGATGGACATCAAGATTGCTGGCATCACTGAAGAGATCATGAAAGTCGCTCTCGCTCAGGCGAAAGATGGACGTCTTCATATCCTCGGTGAAATGTCGAAGGCATTGACCGGAGCGCGCGCCGAACTTGGCGAATTTGCACCGCGTATCGAGCAGATGAAGATCCCGACAGACAAGATTCGGGATGTCATCGGCACCGGCGGCAAGGTGATCCGTGAAATCGTTGAGAAGACCGGCGCCAAGATCAACATCGACGATGATGGCACGGTGAAGATTGCGTCCAACGACGGCAATTCCATCAAGGCTGCGATCAACTGGATCAAGTCGTTGACGCAGGAAGCCGAAGTCGGGAAAATCTACGAAGGCACCGTGGTCAAGACCATGGATTTCGGTGCGTTCGTGAACTTCTTCGGCAACAAGGATGGCCTGGTTCACATTTCCCAGCTTTCCAAGGAGCGGGTGAACAAGACCACCGACATCGTCAAAGAGGGCGACAAGGTCAAGGTGAAATTGCTGGGCTTCGATGATCGCGGCAAGGTTCGTCTGTCCATGCGGGTCGTCGATCAGGCAACCGGCGAAGACCTCGAAGCCAAGGAAAAGGCTGAGCGCGACGCGGCCGCCAAGGCCGAACAACAGCCGGAAGCCAGCGCATAAGCTTGTATAATCAAGGCCAATAAAAAGGGCGGCTCTCGCGGGCCGCCCTTTTTAATTTCGACAATTACTTAAACTACATCCTGCGCCAGTCGCTGCGGTTGCCGCCGGATCCAAAGCCGTCCCCCGGCGCGTCCTGACGCCAGCGGCGGCCCTCGCCTTGTGGACCAGGCCGCCGCTCATGGTGCTGACGCCATCCACCGGCTTGACCACCTTGGGGGCCAAACCCGCCCTGCGGGCTATTCATCATGCCGGATCTCCTGCCTCCCGCCGGTCGCATCAAAATTTGCAGGCGGCGTTTCTGATCATCAGTGAGACTATCGTGAAATGGCTTCATGGCTTCTGCCATTTTGGTCATGGCCGCGCCGCGCGCACTCATGATTTCCCCCGTACGCTTCATGCGATCCACCGGATTGGCAGGCTGGCCTTCCTTGCCAATGCGTTCGTTCAGATCAATTCTCAATTTGCGCATATCGCGAAAGTTGGATTCCACAGCTGGCCAAAGCCGTAGCTGAGGTTCGGTCAACATCAGTCCGGCTTTGATGGACGCAAGCCGGGCCTCAAAGAAAGCGGCCCTGTCGGTTTCCGAAATACCCTGCATGCGACGGCCCATACCGCCGCCCATCATCATGCCGCCGCCATCTCCACGTCCCATTCGTGGACCTTGGCCAGGCTCTGTCTGCGCAGTAGCCTGCGTAGACGGATTTGGAACAATTGCGGGTTGGTTTGGCTGAGCGGGCCGATCCTGCGCGAGAGCGGCAGCGGCAAACGTGCCAGCTGCCAAGAGCAGGGTAGCAATTTTTGCTGTGTGTCTGGGTTGCATAATTTCCTCCGGGGGAACGCGGCTGATTCAAGATAGGAAGCCCGGAATGCGATCTCAACTTAAGGATCGTCCATCAGCATTAAACAAAATTTAGAAACGAGCGATGTGATGCCG